>JAGQRL010000394.1 GCA_020425485.1 Rhodospirillaceae bacterium | reverse complement strand
ACCAGAAAGGCGGGGTCGGCAAGACGACCACGGCCATCAATCTGGGCACGGCACTGGCCGCCATCGGCAAGCGGGTGCTGGTGATCGACCTCGACCCCCAGGGCAACGCCTCCACCGGCCTGGGGCTCGACCGTGTCCACCGCGCGTCGGGCACCTACGACCTCTTGTTCGAGGGGGCCTCGCTCAACGACATGGTGCAGGCCTCGACCGTGCCCGGTCTCAGCATCGTCGCCGCCACGGTCGACCTCTCGGGTGCCGAGATCGAGCTGGTGGGCGACGAGCGGCGCGAATACCGCCTGCGCGACGCGCTGCGCCGGGAAGACCATGTGTTCGACTTCATCCTGATCGATTGCCCGCCGGCGCTGGGCCTGCTCACCCTCAACGCCCTGGTGGCGGCGGATGCGGTGCTGGTGCCGCTGCAATGCGAGTTCTACGCCCTGGAAGGGCTCAGCCATCTGTTGCGCACGGTCGAACGGGTGCGCCGCAAGTTCAATCCCAAATTGAATATCCAGGGGGTGGTGCTCACCATGTTCGACCGCCGCAACAACCTGTCCGACATGGTGGCGGCCGATGCCCGCGCCTTCCTCGGCTCCAAGGTTTACGAGACGGTGATCCCGCGCAACATCCGGGTGTCCGAAGCGCCGTCCCACGGCAAGCCGGTGCTGCTCTACGACCTCAATTGCGCCGGATCCCAGGCCTATATCCACCTGGCCAGCGAGATGCTGCGCCGTGAGCGGAGTGTGGCAGCATGACGGGGGTGGCGATGGCGCGCCGGCGCAGCTTGGGTCGTGGTCTCGATGCCCTGTTCGGGGCGGATGCCGATGCCGGGGCGGGGGGCGATGCCTCCACGGTGGCGATCGAACACCTGGCTCCCAACCCCTTCCAGCCGCGCCGCCGCTTCGACGACGAGGAGATGGAAAACCTGATCTCCTCCATCCGCGAAAACGGCGTGCTGCAGCCACTGCTGGTGCGCCCGCTGGCACCGATGGCGGAGACCCCGGCGGGGCCGACGGCCACCTACCAGATCGTCGCCGGCGAGCGGCGCTGGCGGGCGGCCCAGCGGGCGGGCCTGCACGAAGTGCCGGTGCTGGTGCGCGAGATGACCGATCTCGACGTGCTGCAGGCCGCCCTGATCGAAAACGTCCAGCGCCAGGACCTCACGGCGGTGGAGGAGGCCGAGGGCTACTCCCGGCTGATCGGCGAATTCGCCTACACCCAGGAAACCCTGGGCCGCGCGGTGGGCAAGAGCCGCAGCCACATCGCCAACACCCTGCGCCTGCTCGACCTGCCCGCCGATGTGCGCGGCATGGTGCAGGATGGCCGCATCAGCGCCGGCCACGCCCGCGCCCTGCTGGCCACGCCCGATCCCAGTGCGGCGGCCCAGGTGGTGCTCGATCGCGGGCTCAATGTGCGGCAGACCGAAGGGCTCGCCCGCGAATCCCAGGCCGACCGCCAGGCGGAACGGGCGGAGCGCACCAAGCCGGCCAAGGATCCCGACACCCTGGCGCTGGAAGCCGAACTGGCCGAGGTGCTGGGCCTGCGCGTCGCCATTCGTGCGAGTGCCGATGGACAGTCCGGCGATCTGGTGCTGCGCTACCGCTCTCTTGAGCAGCTCGACCATCTGTGCCGCCGCCTCAGCGGCACCGACCTGTAGCGCGTTTTGGCCTCCGGCGGACTCGGCTCCGGCCCACACCCCCGCCCGGCCGCCC
>JAGQRL010000059.1 GCA_020425485.1 Rhodospirillaceae bacterium | reverse complement strand
GCGCTGGCGCTGGCCGCCGGAAAAGCTGTGCGGGTAGCGCTGCAAATGGCGGGTATCGAGCCCCACCAGGCTCATCAGCTCCTTTGCCAGGGCGGCGCGCGTGCCGGCATCGCCGACCTCGTGGATCACCAGCGGCTCGGTGATGATCTGGCGCACATTCATGCGCGGGTTGAGCGAGCTGAAGGGATCCTGGAAGACGAACTGCATGCGCTGGCGGAACGCCTTCAGCTCCGGCCCCTTCAGCGACAGCACGTCGACCAAGTGGCCGTCGTCGTTGAACAGCACCCAGCCGTTGTCCGGCGTCAGCGCCCGCATCAGGATCTTCGACAGCGTGGTCTTGCCGCAGCCGCTTTCGCCCACCAGCCCCAGGCATTCGCCGCGGCGAAGCTGGAAGCTGACATCGTCGACGGCGAGCACGCGGGCGTGGCGCTGGCCGACCAGGCCCGACTTGCGGATGCTGAACGACTTGGTGAGGCTGCCGACCTCCAGAAGCGGCGTGGTGCCGTCGCTCGCCTGCGTCTGGGCGGCGTGCTCGGCCATCATGCCGCCGCCCTCCGGCGTGATGGCGCGGATCGGCACCAGCCGCTCGTCGGGCGCCATGCCGAAACGCGGCACCGCCGCCAGCAGCGCCTGCAGATAGGGGTGCTGCGGGCTTTCGTAGAGGTCGCGCAGCGTGCCCGCCTCCATCACCTGGCCGTGGTAGAGCACCACCACCTCGTCTGCCACATTGGCCACCACCCCCAGGTCGTGGGTGATCATCAGCACGGCCATGTGCAGCTCGGCCTGAAGGTCGCCGATCAGCTTGAGGATCTGCGCCTGGATGGTGACGTCCAGCGCCGTGGTCGGCTCGTCGGCGATCAGCAGGGCGGGGCGGCACACCAGCGCCATGGCGATCATGGCGCGCTGGCGCAAGCCGCCCGACAGCTCGAACGGATAGGTGCGCATGGCCCGCCGCGGATCGGGGAAGCCCACCAGCCCCAGCATCTCTTCCGACAAACGCCGCGCTTCGCGGGAGGACACCTTGCGGTGCAGCTCCAGCGCCTCGCACACCTGGTTGCCCACGGTGTAGAGCGGCGACAGCGAGGTCATCGGCTNNCTCCTGGAAGATCATGGAGATGCGGCCGCCGCGCAGCTTGCGGTACTCGTGGCCGTCGGGCGACAGCTTCGCCAGGTCGATGCGGGTGCCCGGCCGCTTGGGGTCGGCGAACAGGATCTCGCCTTCGGAGATGCGGCCGTTCTTCGGCAGGATGCCCATGATGGACTGGGCGATCACCGATTTGCCGGAGCCGCTTTCGCCCACCAGGGCCACGGTGGAGCCGGGCTTGATGCGGAAGGACACGCCCTTCACCGCCTGCACCTGCCCGCCCAGGACCTGGAAATCGACATGCAGGTCGCGCACGCGCAGCAGCGGGCTCTGGGTGGCGCTCATCCCCCGGTCCCCGCCCGCGGATCGTGCAAGGCGCCGCCGGTGATGCCCCAGCGCACGGCCAGGCTGTCCTCCTCCGGCTGCGGGTCGATGCCCAGCGCCATCAGGTTGGCCAGCGTGGCGTCGCTCAGCGCCAGGTCGCGCGCCTTGGCGGCATCGAAGGCGCGGGCGACCAGCTCCTCGAACCCGTCCAGTGCCGATTCCACCCGGAGCGTGGTGCGGCGGCCGCTGAGCGTCAGGTGCATCCAGCCGGCGGACCGGTCGCGCCGGGTGGAGAAGAACTTGAGCCGCAGGGCCGACAGCTCCTCCCAGGCGATGCGCCGGCCGAGCGGCCCCGTCTGCCACACCGCGTCCGCGTCATGGCCGAAGGCGGAGAGGTGGCGCAGCAGCGTGCGGCCGAGGAACCAGGCGGACACCGCGCCGAACAGAGCGAAGGTCCAGAACACCAGGGGGGCGGCATCCACCAGCAGCAGCACCGCGCCACTGATGCCGAGGCCCAGCGCGCCGCGGCCATAGTCCGCCACCAGGTTGCCGGTGGGATAGCGCAAGCTCGCCGTGGTCATGCCGGCACCCGTTCTTGCGCCGGCTCGATGGCGGCGGCCAGGGCGTCGTCCAGGCTCACCCAGCAAGCCTTGGGGTGGCCGGACACCAGGTGGACGAAGGCGGCCACGTGCTCCCACACCTCCGCGTCGTGCACCAGGTGGTGGGTCATCAGGCCCACGGGACCCACGGGGTCGGCGGCGGCGGACAGGTGGCGGGCCACGCCATCGGCCGCCTGGGCATCGATCGCCGCCAGCCCGCGGCTGGTGTGGGTGTCCCAGTTCATCACGTCGATGTCGACATCGATCCGCGGCAACTCTGTGTCCACCGGCGAGGTGGCAAGGCCGGAGACGGCGCGGAAGCTGAGCCCGTCCAGGCGCGCCAGCGCGCCGCGGTCCGCCCGGTTCCACGGCGGCACCATCACCGCCACCAGGTGCGGGCCGAACAGGGCGGACAGATGCGCCCAGCCCTCGGCCATGCGGCCGTCCAGCCAGGCCGCATCGGCATCGTCCGACAGCTCCACGTTGCGGCCAGCCGCGGCGGTGTTGCCGTGGTCGTAGCCGTGCTGGGCGACGGCCACCGGCAGCCCCGCCGCATTGGCCGCCGCCACGGCATCCGCCAGGCTTGCTTCGGCGCGCGCCGGGATCACCGCCAGGGCCAGCGGGGCCGCGGCCTCACCAGCCACCTGGAACAGGCGTTCCAGCGCCGGGGTGGCGCTGCCGGCATCGTCGTCGCGCCACCAGAACGCCACCGGCCGAGCCGCCGCATCCAGCGCAGCGGAAAGCCGGGGAAACGTGGAGGAAACGGGCGCGGGCGACATGGGCGGACGATCTGGTGGCGGTTGGCTGTGGCAGCGGGTCGGCCCGCCAGACCAACGGGCGAAACGGGCCGGCGCACTATAGGCCGGAAGCCGGGGTGTCCGACACCCCCCGGCGTCGCCCGGCGGCCTCCAGAAGGATGCGCGCGGTGGCCGCGGCACCGTCGGTGGCGAGGTCGAGTGGCGGCGGCGGCGGGCCGGCCAGGGCCGCGTCCACGGCGGCGGCCAGGCGTTCGGGCGTCAGCCCCGCTTCGGCGGTCACGTGAACGTGTCCGCGGGCGGCCAGCAGGGCGGCACGATCGGTCTGCTCGGTCTCCTGGCCGCGGGCGAAGGGCACCAGCACCGCCCGGCAGCCGGCCCCCACCACATCCATCACCGTGTTGTAGCCGGCCTGGCTGACCGACAGGCGGCAGCGCGTCAGCAGATCCGGGAAATCCGGCCGGGCCGGTTCCACCAGCAGGCCAGGATGGGCGGCGGCCATCAGGGCGGTGCGGTCGGGTTCCGGCAGGTCGGGGCCCAGCAGCAGGCGCCAGCGGGCCGCGCCGGCCTGGCGGCTGAGCGGGCGGGCGGCGACGGCGGCCTGCAACACGCCGGCCCCCACCGCCCCGCCGCCGACGGAGACCACGACCTCGTCGGTGCCATCGGCACCGGGAGCCGCATCGGCCGTCCGCAGCGGCACCACATAGCCGGTGTAGCGGATGCGCTCGGCCAGCTCGGCGGCCGGCGGAAAGCTCGCCTCCAGGGGCAGCAGCCGCGGATCGCCATGGACCAGCACCAGGTCGCACCAGCGCTGGGCGTGGCGGAGGATCCAGGCGTCCTTCTTGGCGTCGTGGCGCACCAGGATATCGCGCAGGGAGGCGGCCACCAGCGGCCGGTCGGGTGCTGCGGCCAGCCCCTCCAGCAGCGGCGCCAGCTCCACCCGGAAGGCGCGGCGGCCGAAGGGGAAGGTTTCCAGCAGCACGATCTCCGGGCGCACGCGCCGCGCCAGGGCGGCCAGCCGGGCGGTCCGTTCGGCCCACAGGGCTTCGCCGGCCGGCCGGCCCTCGCCGTCCACCAGAGCGGAAAAGGCGGCATCGGCGCTGCGCAGGGGCGGAAGCTGCACCACCTCGGCCCCGCGGAAGCGGGCGGAAGCCACGGGATGGCCGCCCTGGGCCACCGCCACCTCCGCCCCCGCCGCCGCCAAGGCTTCGGCGATCAGGGAGGCGCGGCGGGCGTGGCCGATGCCGAGCAGGTGCTGCACCCAGAACAGGACCCTCACGCCACCTCCTCCGGCAGCAAGGCGAGGTTGGTGGCCAGCAGGGTCGGGTGGCCGCTGGCGTCCAGCTCCACCACATGGGCGCAGCCATTGGCCAGGCGCACCGGCGGCGGCCCCGCCATGGTCCAGCCGGTGGCGAGCGCCAGCAGGGCGCGCAGCACGCCCTTGTGGGTGACCACGACGGTGGTGTCGCCCTGCCGCGCGCGGCCGGCCAGCCACGGGTAGAGCCGCAGCATCACCTCGCGCGGGCTTTCGCCGCCGGGCGGCCGGTAGTCGAGCCCGTCCGCCTCGATCGCCGCCATGCCGGCGGGATCGGCGGCGCGCAGATCGGCCAGCCGGCGGCCTTCCCAGGCACCATAGTCCTGCTCGATCCAGGCGGGCTCGGCCACCGGCTCGCTGCCCATCAGCGTTGCCGTCATGACGGCACGGGCGAGCGGGCTGGTCGCCCACTCCACCTCGCCCATCGCCCAATCCGTCAGCACCGGGGCGAGGACCCAGGCGGCGGCCTCCGCCTCGCCTTCGGGGGAGAGCGGCAGGTCGCGCCGGCCTTGCAGGCGGTGCTCCGGCGTCCACGCGGTGGCGGCATGGCGCAGCACGATCAGGCGGGACATAGCGCCTCCAGCACGCCGCTCAGCCGCGCTGCCGCATGGTCGAGGCCGAGGCGCTGGGGGGCCGATGCCAGGGCCTGGGCTGCCAGGGCCTGGCGCCGCGGCGGATCGCCCAGCAACCCGGCCACGGCGGCGGCGAACGCGGCCGTGTCGCGCGGCGGCACCAGTACGCCGCTGTGCCCGTTGTCCACCACCTGGGGCACGCCGCGTTCGGCACCCGCCACCACCGGCAGCCCGGCCGCCTGGGCTTCCATCAGCACCATGCCGAAGGCTTCGTTGACGGCGGGCCAGACGAACAGATCGCTGGCGGCATAGAGGCCGGGCAGCTCATCGGGCGCCAGGGTGCCCAGCCAGTCGATGCGGCCGGGGGGCAGGCGCACCAGCACCGGGTCGCGCGCCGGCCCGTCGCCGGCCACGGCGAGCCGCCAGGGCCGGTCCTTCACCTGGGCCAGCGCTTCGGCCAGCAAGGCGTAGGAGGCTTCCTTGTCGCCCGCCCGCATCATGGCGACGGCCAGCAGGCGCGGCGGCCCGCCTTCCGCCCCCCACCAATGGAGGCGCCAGGCGGCGCGCTCTGCCGCGGCGGCGGCAAAGGGGGCGGTGTCGAGGAAGGGGGCCAGCCGCTCCACCCGGCCCGGTGCCAGGGCTTCCAGCCCTTCGGCATCCTCCCCGGTCAGCGCCAGCAGCCGGTCGGCTCGGCGGATGGCCGCTTCGGCACCTTCCACCCCCAGCGCCCAGGGGCCGCTGCGCTGCTTTTCGGCGTGGGAGGCTTCGATGATGACGTAGGGCAGGCCCAGCGCCTCGGCGACGCGGGGGCCGATCCAGTCCGGCGCCTTGTGGTAGTTGTGGTAGGTCACCCAGGCCTGCGGCCGGTCTGCCGCCCCCTGCCAGCGCTGGACAAGCTGATCGGCGATGCGCCAGGCGGCGGCGCGCAGCCGGAGCTGGCGGCCCGCCGTCCGCCCGTCGTCCCACACGCGCAGGCGGCTGGCCAGCACCGGCCGGTGGCCGCCGCGCTCCAGGGCAGACAGGATCAGCCGGGCCATCCGCCGGTCGCCCGAGGGCACGGGGTGGTCGGGCGGCTTCATGGGGGCGTAGACGGCGACCCTCATGGGCCAGAGCCGGCCTGGACGTGAGGGGCGGCTTGGGAGGCGGCCTGGCCGGCGGCCAGCAGGTCGAGCAGCCGTGGCAGCCACACCCGGAACTCGAACGCCTCGCGCACCCGCACCGCTCCGGCCGCTCCCATCTCCGCCCGGTCGTCCGGGTGGGTGATGAGGGAGGCGAGCGCGCCGGCCACCGCTTCGGCATCGTCGGGCGCCACCAGGAGCCCGGTTTCGCCGTCCATCACCAGTTCCGGGATGGCCGACACCCGCGTGGTGACGCAGGCGAGCCCCAGCGCCATCGCTTCCATCAGCACGTTGGGGATGCCGTCGCGGTCGCCGTCCGGCGCGATGATGGGGGTCAGCACGAACAGGTCGGCGGCGGCCAGGGCGGCGATGATGGCCGTGCGCGGCTGGGGCCCGTGCCAGTGCACCCGCTGGCCCAGCTTGCCGCCGGCCGCCTGCAATTCGGTGCGCAGGTTGCCGCCGCCGTAGTGGTCGAACCGCCAGTTGAGATCGTCGGGGAGCTGTTTCAGGGCGTCCAGCAGCACCGGATAGCCCTTCTTCTCCACCGCCCGGCCAACGCTGATCAGGCGCACCGGGTCGGCGGGGTCGTGGCCGTCGCGCGGCGGCCGCTCAGGGGCTGCCGGGAAGCGCCGGAAGTCCAGCCCGTGATAGACCAGGTGCACATCGTCCGGCCGCGGCGACAGGCGGGCGAGGTGGCGCTGGTTGACACCGGTGCAGGTGGCCACCCAGCGCGCCGCGCCGAGCTTCTCGGTCAGCTCCCAGTGGGGTGTGGTCCAGATGTCCTTGGCGTGGGCCGAGGCACTCCACGGCAGGTCGCGCAGCACCGCGGCATAGCGGGCGACGCTGCCGGGAGTGTGCAGGAAATGGCTGTAGATCCAAACGAAGTCCGCCGGCATCTCGCGCGCCATCACGCAGGCCTGGCCGAGCCGGCGCACCCGGTTGCGGGTGAAGTCGCGGCGCAGGTCGCGGGCGAAGATCTTTAGCAGCCGCCAGAAGCGGCCCCCGCGCCCCAGCGCCCAACGCAGCCCGCGCAGCACCCGCCCCACCTCCTGGTGCAGGTATTCCGGCAGGTAGATCACCGGGGCGGTGATTTCCCGGTGCAGGTCGTGGATCGCCGGATCGGTGGGGTGGCGCAGCGACACGATGGCGAAGTCCAGCCCCGCCTGCTGCAGGCCCAGCAGCTCCTGGGCGATGAAGGTTTCCGACAGGCGCGGATAGCCCTTCACCACCACGGCGATGCGCCCGCCGGTGGGCGGGACGGCCTGCGCGCCGGGATGCGGAGCCGTGGCGTCGGGGATCATGATGCGGAAAGGCCAGGCGGCTAGGTGCCGACGGCGCGTACGGGTTCGGCTTGACCGATCAGCCCGCCGGCGAGCCGGTCGATGGCCTGCAACCCGTCGAGGAACTGGGGCGGCATGGCATCCGACGGGCGGGCGGCCGCCGGCAGGGCGGCCAGGGCCTCGGCCATGCGGGCCACATCGGGATCGCCCGAAGGCATCGGCAGCATGCGCACCAACCCCATCTCCTCGGCCCGCGAGGCGCGGATCATCTGCTCCAGCCGCGGCTCCACGCGGGGCACCAGCAGGGCCGGCTTATCGAAGGAGAGGATCTCGCAGAA
>JAGQRL010000393.1 GCA_020425485.1 Rhodospirillaceae bacterium | reverse complement strand
ACCGGTTCTTCAACACCCTGCTAGGCATTGAGCCGCCGTCCAAGCCGCCTTTGTGGGTCCAATGAGCCACATCAGGCTCTCTGCGCGCAGCCCATGCCCCCCGAAGTTCTGGCGGCAGTAGTGGTCCATGCCATCCTCGTCTTCTCCCCAAGGACCTGCGGAAAGAAATGCGGCCCCCCATCCCGGCCGTCGGCAGTCATTGATGGCTTTAACATCGGTGGGATCGAGTTCGGCTATGAGATCTGCAAATTCGGCCGAAAGCCTTTGAAGCTTCTCGAGTTGGCCGATCCGATCCACCAAATTGTCGTAGGCCGGAATATCGATCTTCTCAAAATCGGGCATATCGTATCCCAAAACCCCATCGGGCATACCGTTGCCCCGAACCCCGCCGAGAATCGTCCTGGACTGTGGAACCGGATGGCCGAGCATCTCCTCAAGCGCCGCGAGAATTCGCGGGAAGCGGTCATTTTCCGCATTCGATTTCTGCGACATTTTCTTGCTTTTTCATCCCCTCGGCGCGGCCAGCGGCACGACCTTTCCGCCGGCTGGCGTCGTGACGTAGGTGCCCCACTGATCCATGAGCGCGCGGCGGCGCTCGAAGAACGTCCCCCGTTGGTAGGCTGCCACCACCTGATCGCTGACGGTGTGCGCCAGGGCCGCCTCGCAAACCTCATGCGGTGTGCTGGTGCAATCAGCGGCCCAGCTTCGGAAGGTCGCGCGGAAGCCATGCGCGGTCGCATCGACCTGAAGCCGGCGCAGCACCATCAGCATGGTCATGTTGGAAAGCGGTCGCTCCTTGCGCTGACCGGAGAACACCAGATCCCCCCGCCGGATTGTCTGCAGCTTGCGCATCAGGGCGACGGCGGCCTCCGATAGTGGGACGCGGTGCTCCGCCCCGGCCTTCATCCGCTCCGCCGGGATCGTCCAGAGCGCGTTGTCCAGGTCGAACTCATCCCACTGTGCCCCCAGGATTTCCTGGGTTCGCGTGGCGGTCAGGATCGCCAGCATCAACGCCTTGGCGGCCAAGCCGTCGGTCACCTCCAGGCGAGGCCAGAAGGTGGGTAGATCGGTGTAGGCCATGGCGGCATGGTGGGTAACCCGCCGAACGCGGTTCTTGGGTGGGAGCAGCGCGTTCAGGTGCCCCTTCCACCGCGCGGGGTTCTCTCCCTCCCGCAATCCTTGCACCTTGGCCGAATCCAAGATGGCCTCGATGCGCCCGCGCACCCGCGATGCCGTCTCCGGCTTCTCCGTCCAGATGGGCTGCAGGATCTCCAGGACGTGCCGCGTCTCGATCTCGCCGATGGCCAGGGCGCCCGCCACCGGATGGGCGTAAGTGTCCAGCGTCGCGGACCACTGCGCGGCATGCTTGGGGTTCCGCCAGGCCGGCCGGTTGGCATCGATGTAGGCGGTGGCCACGTCCCTGAAGGTCACCGACCTTGCCTTGGCGACGCGCTGAGCTTCGTTCTGGCGCTTCCTGGCCTCGATTGGGTCAATACCCTCTGCCACCAGCCGGCGCGCGTCCTGTGCCTTCTGGCGCGCCTCGGCGAGCCCGTAGAGGCTGGTGCTGCCCAGCCCCATTTCGCGTCGGCGCTTGCCGTCAGGGCTGTATCGGAAGATCCAGGTCTTCGCCCCGCTGGCCGTGACCTGCAAATAGAGGCCGTGGCCGTCGGCATGCATGCCGGGCGTCTTGATGGTCTGCACCGTCCTGGCACTGAGTCCCGCCGCGCGCTTGGGCATCGCCTTCTCCGCGCTTTGGTGGGTATCGTCGGACCGCATACCCACCGACCAACCTTCCTACCCACCATAGAGCAGCGGTTTCAGCCGGTCAAACGCGAACCGCGCCGCATCAAGACGATGCGCCATCTCAGCAGATCCGCGGGACTATCCTGGAGATTTCGGATTTCGACGAACTCGGCCGAACGGCCGGTTGGCGGAGGGAGCGGGATTCGAACCCGCGATACCTTTCGGTAAACACGCTTTCCAGGCGTGCGCCTTAAGCCGCTCGGCCATCCCTCCGGAGAGCGGGACCATACCCAGAGCGACCTTGCCACCACAAGCGTCTCGGGTGATAAATCCCCCGCTTGGGGACGGGTATCTCCGCGACCCGCACCAACGGTTGTAGCCGGCGCCCTTCGGCGCTAGGCCATGCCCCCAAGGCCGGCGGCCGCCGCGCCAAGGATGTCCGCCCCCACGCGAACGTAAGGAGACAGGCCGGCATGCGTTTCATCGGATGGCTGCTATTCCTCATCGGGCTGGCGGCGTTGGGCTACGACACCTACTTGTTCGCGTCGGGCAACGTCCTGCAGGCCGAAGTGACCTCCACAGGCGCCAACTTCAACATGGTCGGCGAGTTCCACTTCCACGCGCTTGCCGAGTACTGGCAGGTGCTGAACGCCAACAGTCTGGTGGGCTTCTCCGCCTGGCTGTCCGACCTTGTGGGGCCGGAAACCTTCAACGACTACGGCGTGCTGTTCCTCAGCCTGCCCGCCTGTGCGGTGTTCATGGTGCCGGGCATCCTGCTGCTGCTGATCTTCCGCGGCCGCCGCGACTGACGACAGCACCAACCGGCACCCGGGCGCCCTTGGCGGCGCCCGCAGCCGGGCAGGACGGAACAGGGCGGACCGCAGCAGGGCGGACCGCAGCGGACCTCGCGACAGCGGTCCTGCCGGCGGCCGTCCGTTCAGTGCGCCCGGTCAGTGCGCCCGGTCAGTGCGCCCGGTCAGTGCGCCCGGTCAGTGCGCCCGGTCAGTGGGTCGTGGCCCCGGCGCTGTGCTGCATCCAGGCTTCCATGTCCGCCCCCATGGGCCGGCCGTCGGCCTCCCAGCGGGCGAATTCCGTATCCCCCAGCAGGGCGCGGATCTGC
>JAGQRL010000392.1:3475-8632 GCA_020425485.1 Rhodospirillaceae bacterium | reverse complement strand
TGATGCCGCGCTACGCGGAGCTGATCTACAACGGCTTCTGGTGGAGCCCGGAGCGCGAGGCCCTGCAGGCGCTGATCGACAAGACCCAGGAAAACGTCACCGGCACGGTGCGCCTGAAGCTCTACAAGGGCTCCGTCCAGGTGGCCGGGCGCAAGGCGCCGAGGAGCCTGTACAGCCTGGAATATGTCACCTTCGAGGACGACGTGGTCTACGATCAGCGCGACGCCCAGGGCTTCATCAAGCTCAACGCGCTGCGCCTGCGCCTGGGCGCTGCGGCGGGCGTGCTGAAACCGTAGCCGGGGGCTGCGCGGCAGGGCGCCGGCCGGCACATCACCGAGAGGAGATCTGCCCATGGCCAAGGCCGCGTCCCGCCGCTCCAAACCCACCCGCAGCCTCAATCTCGGCCTCCAGGGCGGGGGCGCCCACGGCGCCTTCACCTGGGGCGTGCTCGACCGCCTGCTGGAAGAACCCGACCTCAAGATCGAGGCGATCAGCGGCACCAGCGCCGGGGCCATGAACGGCGCCATGGTGGTGGCGGGGTACGAGGCCGGCGGGGCGGAGGGTGCTCGCGCCCTGCTCGACACCTTCTGGGGCAGGATTTCCAGCTTCGCAGCCCTCAGCCCGATCCGCCGCATGCCGTGGAGCGGCTCGTCCACCGGCAACCCGTGGAACCTGGACTACTCGCTGAGCTACCTGTTCCTGGACGCGCTCACGCGCGCCTTCTCGCCCTACCAGCTCAACCCGCTCAACATGAACCCGTTGCGCGATGTGCTGGAGGAGGTGCTGGAAATCGGCCAGCTCCGCCGCTGCGAGAAGATCAAGCTGTTCGTCAACGCCACCAATGTGCGCACCGGCAAGATCAAGGTGTTCGCCACCGACGAGGTGTCGATCGACGCGTTGCTGGCGTCCGCCTGCCTGCCCTTCATGTTCCGCACCGTGGAGATCGACGGCGAGCCCTACTGGGACGGCGGCTACATGGGCAACCCGGCGATCTTCCCGCTGATCTACCGCACTGATTGTGCCGACGTGATGCTGGTGCAGATCAACCCGCTGAACCGCGACGAGATCCCCACCACAGCAGCCGACATCTGGAACCGGGTGAATGAGATCAGCTTCAATTCCACGCTGATGCGCGAGATGCGGGCCATCGCCTTCGTCACCCGGCTGATCGAACAGGAGCGGCTCGACCCCACCGCCTACAAGGCGCTGCGCATGCACGCGATCGCCGACGAGGCGGAGATGACCGGGCTCGGCGTCGCCAGCAAGATGAACGCGGAGATGGACTTCCTCTTGCACCTGAAGACGGTGGGCCGCGCCGCCGCCGACCGCTGGCTGGCCGAGCACGGCGACGCCATCGGCCAGCGCAGCTCGCTGGATTTCGCCGCGACGTTTCTTTAGGGCAGCGCTGGCGCCTTCGGGCCATCTCACCCGGACCGCGGCTGGACGGACCGCTAGCGCGACTTGGGAATATCGCCGGGTCTCGTCGGCCCGTCGTAGTCGGTCACCGGGTTCATCGCCTCGAACCACGGAGCCGGGTCGCTCATGATCGGCAGGGCATCCAGGGGGACCGGGGCAACCGGCTCGGCCACGATGCTGAGGCGGCCGGGTGCCTGGTAGTCGGCGATCATCGCCGCGATGGCGTTGATGATGTCGTGCGCCTGGCGGACGCCGCGCAGCGGCGAACTCATGAAATCCCGATTGAGATCGGCGACCATGGATTGCGCCGTTGCCTCCAAGTCGCCGCCGAACTCCCCGGCCAATGCCGCGACCAGACGGCCCATCATGCCGTGATCCTGAAAGACGATGCCGAGCCGGTTGATCGCCACATTCGCCGTGGAACCGTCATGCAGGTGTTCCACCGTCACGTTGCCGAGGCTCAGGGTCACCGTGGTGGTGGCCACGCCGTGCAGCGAAACCGTCAGGTGGTCCAAGGTCAGCACACCGGTTTCGGGGTCGAGCGCGTAGTCGATGCTCAGATCGCCGCGGATCGTGTCGCCACCGAAAACCGCCTGGGCCTCTGGGCCCATTGGCTCAGGCGGATAGATGACCGCGCCTTCGGCCGACATCATCAGGAATGCCGGGATGCCCCAAACCTCCAGCGCCTCGGTATCGATGGCCGCGATCGACCAGGTGTCGATCGAGATTTCGACGCCATCAGTATCCGGCGGCGGGCCAAGCTGGACATCGTGGATAACGAAGCCCCGCTCGTCGCTGCGGTCGATCTGGCCGTAGGTCACCACCATCCCTTCGCTGGCAAGGTGGGCCTCCACCCGCTCCAGCACGGTCTGCGCCCAGCCCTGGGCTGGCAGCATGGCGACCAGAAAGGCCACTCCCATCGCGCCGACTGTCCGCATCATGGTGTCCCCCTCGCGCCCTAGGGTCCGAACCCTGGGCCGGCGCTTGCCAAACGACCGGTTGAACAGTCGCCGGCGATTGGGACCGTTTTGTGGGAGCTGGGCTGCATCGGCACTCGTGCACGGACCACCCCGCCTGCCCGGCCATTCAGGATCGGAGAGCGGCGGGCCTCGTCCGCCCAAAAACAGGAGAGCCCACCATGGCCGCCGGTCGGCAGCACACGGGATATCGAAGCGAGGTTTCTCTTTGAAGGGCTGCACCAAGCGCAGCCGTGCCTACGCCCGCAGGTTCACCCCGCCGAAGGCACTGGTCCGCCGGGGCTGGCTCAGCTCGCGCAGGTGATGTTCCACCTGCCGCCACGCCGTCTTGGCGGATTTCACGTTGCGGCCGGTGGCGTAGTCCAGCTTGTCCCCCAGCATCCACCTGGCCCCATCGACGGTGGCCTTCAGCGTGATTTCGATGCTGCGGACATTGAAGGCGAACTCCGCGTGCTCGCGCGTCAGCGGCAGTGCCTGCAGGAAGGGGGTCACGTCGCCCAGCACCTGTTCGCGCAGGGCGGCTTCGTACCGCGCCTTGATCTCGGCAAAGGAGGACGCGGTGCTGAGCGGCTCGGCCTCGCTGTCGCCGGCCGCCGCGGCCAGCGCCGACCCCAGGCTGGACGGCGTGTTCGCCATGTCGTTGGCTTCGGCGTAGTCCTTGGTGGCCCAGGCCAGCTCGCGGCTCCACTGGGTGGCCAGCCGCACGGTGGCCTTCGGATCCATCGTCGCGAACAGCCTGAGCGTCTTCAGCTTTTCGTGGATCTGGCGGAGCCGCTCCTCGGCCGCGGCCTTGCGCTGTTCGGCCATCTGCTGGCGGGCGGCGTCGAGCTGCTCCAGCGCGTCCTGGGCGGCGTTCAGGCTCTGCTTCAGCACATCGGCCGTTTCCGGGTCGAGCTGTTGCAGGGCTTCCAGCGTGCGGGCGACCGACTCCGGCGGGCCGTCGGCCGATCGGGGCGCGGCCGTTTGGCTGCCGCCTGCCTTCGGCAGCGACAACGCCACGCCCTGGGTCGATACCGGTCCGATCATGCTGCGCAAATCTCCTGGGCCGGGCGCTCCGGGCCGATCTGCACCCCGGCGCGCCTGATGCCCCGATATAGGATGGGCACAGCTTGGTTGGCTTTTCGTAAACGCGCGCCGGCATCGGCCGGACCGGACCGAACCGGACCGGCAGCCGGGCAAGCCGCTCCTCAGTCCTTGCGCTTGCGGCTCACCCACATCTCTTCCTCGGTGCGCAGCTCGGCCCCCTTGTCGATCTCCCAGATCGGCACCGGATAGCCGATCTCGGCCATGACCGAGTCCGACTCGATGCCCGCCACCGCAGCGATCTTGCGCGCCCAACTGGCGCAGCTATAGCCGCCGCGCATGCCGACGAAGTTGAAATCCGGCGGCTTCCTCCAGTCCGTCTTGGCTTCCTCGAACGCCTTGTAGCCGCTGTCGAAATCGACCGCCCAGCTGCGGTAGAACACCTTGCTCTTGCCGGTGGTGATGCGGTGGTCCTGGGACTGGGCGGACACCGCCTCGCCCTCGCTCTTGTCGATCATCTCGTCGGGCCGGCCGCGGAAGATCTTGCCGGTGCGGGTGGATGCGGTGATCCCCATCCAGCCGCCGAAGCCTTCCGGCATGTCCTCCGGGAACAGGTGAAACAGCTTGTGCATGCGGATGGGTCCGCTGGCGTGGTTGTCGCGCCATTCGAAGGTGATGAGCTGGTGGCCGACGGAGGAGGAATCCCACGACAGGATGGTGATCACCATCTCGCCGTTGCTCAGCGGGTAGCCGGTGTAGCGGCTGCGCACCGCATCGTCGGGGTCGCCCGCCTCCATCCAGGCGGTCTGGGGATCGAGAACCTTGGCCACTCTGCCTGCCTTTCCCACAGCACGGTCCCACCGGACGCCGCGTCTGGCCGGGCGCCGTGCCGTATCCTGTTGAATTCAAAGCTCAAACCGGGCCGGATTGGCGTATCCGCCGCAGCCCGTGGCGGCGAGCAAAACCCAATCGGCAAACATTATCTATTCAATAATTCCACAACTAACAGGACAAGTTGTCGCTGCCGACACTTTGTTAATTGCGGGATGATCTGGGGAAAGAAGTTCAGAGTGTTGGCGTGACTTGCCGCCGACAATTATGAATGCCGCCGGTCAGAACATATGCTGGGGAATTACCGAACGAACGGTCAGCCGGCCATTGCCCGGCGCACCGCAAGGGCCGCTTCGGCCACCGCCAGCAGGCCACCCGCCCGCCACGCCGCACGGCCGATGAACAACCCGTCGATCTCCGGCTCCGCCGCCAGCTCGCGGCAGTTCTGCAGGTTCACGCTGCCGCCATAGAGCACGGGGGGAACGGTGCCCGCCCCGCCCGCCTTTTCCTTAAGCGCGGCCCGCAGGGCCCCATGCACCGCCGCGGCATCGGCGGGTGAACAGGGCACGCCGCCCTCGCCGATCGCCCACACCGGTTCGTAGGCAACGATGCAGCGGCCCAGCTCGTCGGCCGCGACGTCGCGCAGGCCGAGCTTGAGCTGGCGCACATTGGCTTCGGCCGCGGCACCGGCCTGGCGTTCCAGCCCGGTTTCACCGACGCACAGCAGGGCGATCAGCCCGGCATCCAACGCCGCGCGCACCTTGCGGCCGATCTCCTCATCGGTTTCGCCGATGGTGTGGCGGCGTTCGGAATGGCCCAGCTCCGCCATGGTGGCCCCGCACTCCGCCACCATGGTGGCGGAGATGTCGCCGGTATGGGCACCGGCTGCGGCCCAATGGATGTTCTGGGC
>JAGQRL010000392.1:0-3427 GCA_020425485.1 Rhodospirillaceae bacterium | reverse complement strand
GTGAAGGGCGGGCAGACGAACAGGCGCAGGTCGGGCGCGCGGGGCAGCGGGGAGGCGCGCAAGGTGGCCGCATAGGCCGCCGCATCGGCCCGCGTGTGGTTCATCTTCCAGCCGGTGCCGACCCAGAACGGCGCCATGGCGACGCCTCAGCCTCGGCCGGCCAGGTGATCGCGCATCGCCCGGAAGATCACAGCGGTGGAGACGGCACCCGGGTCGGCATGGCCCAGCGAGCGTTCGCCGAGCGGCCGCGCCTTGCCCGTCTTGGCCACCATCTGCTTGGTGGCTTCCACGCCGGCGTCCGCCGCGTCCGCCGCCGCCGCCAGGGCCGCCGGCAGGGGGGCATCGCCCTGGGCGGCCAGCGCGTCTGCCGCCGGGGCCAGCGCGTCCAGCATGGTCTTGTCGCCGATATTGGCGCCGCCGCGCGCCTTGATGGCGTCCACCGCCTCGGCCAGCGCCTTGGCCAGTGCCGGGGTTTCCATAGTCTCGGCCGCCCCCAGCGACTTGCCGGCAGCGCGGAAGAGCGTGGAGAACACCGCGCCGCAGGCGCCGCCGCTGGTCTTCATGATGCCCATGCCGGCGGCCTTCCACACGGCCCCCACATCGGCGAACTCCTTGCCTTCGATTTCTTTCCTGGCGGCTTCGAAGCCCACCGCCATGCCGATGCCGTGGTCGCCGTCGCCGATGGCGGAGTCCGCCTCCGTCAGCATGTCCTTGGCCGCCACCACGCTGTCGGCCACCGCAATCAGCAGGGCGCGGGTGTCCTCAACGCTCAATCCCATGGTGCGATCTCCCCCGCCCTAGTGCCTGTTTCGATAGGGCTGCTCCGGCCCGCACCCCCACCCGGCCGCCCAAACCATTGTAAAATATTGGGTGGCCGGCTGGGGGTGCGGGCCGGAACCGAATAGACAGCGGTGCATGCCGCTTAAATCACCCGAGCCGCCGGTAGCCCAGCGAGTCCACCGGCTGGTCCAGATAGCCCGCCAGCTCCTCGTCCAGCTTCATCAGGGTGATGGAGAAGCCAGCCATCTCCTGGCAGGCGACGAAGCGCCCGGCTTCGGTGCGGTACACCTCGATCCCGCGGGCATCGAGGATCTGGCGCACCCGCCGGTTGACGATATACAGCTCCATCATGGTGGTGGAGCCGAGGTCGTTGAGCACCAGCGCCACCTTGTCGCCCTTGGCCAGCGGCAGGTCGGCAAACAGCCGGTCCATCATGTTGTCCACCAGCGGGTCGGCCGGCATCAGCTTGGTGCGCTCCACGCCAGGTTCGCCATGGGCGCCCATGCCGATTTCGATCTCGTCGTCGCCCAGCTCGAAGGTGGGGTGTCCGGTTTCCGGGATGGAGCCGGCGCGCACCGCCACGCCGATGGATCGGATGGCATCGCGCCCGCGCGCGGTGGCCGCCGCCACCTCTTCCAGGGTGTCGAAGGTGCGGGCCGCGGCCCCGGCCATCTTGATCACCAGCAGGTCGCCGGCGACGCCGCGGCGCTTGTCCATCTCAGACGGCGGGGCAGACGTGATGTCGTCCCACACCCGCACGGTCTGCACCTCGATGCCTTCCTCCTCGCACAGCTCCGCGGCCATATCGAAGTTCATGATGTCGCCGGCATAGTTGCCGTAGACGAACAGCACACCGCGGCCGCGGTGGATCGCCTGGGCGACGTCGAACACGATGTTGGGGGCGGGGGCGGCGAAGATGTTGCCACAGGCAGCCCCATCGCCCATGCCGGGGCCGACGAAGCCGTGGAACACCGGCTCATGGCCGCTGCCGCCGCCGATCAGCACGGCCACCCGGTCGGGCGGCAGATCGGTGCGGATGATGCCGCGGCCGCCGGAGATCTGCTTCAGGCGGCCGTCGCCGGCCAGCGTCATCCCCTCCAGCAGTTCGTCGACCACATTGCGGGGATCGTTGACGATCTTCTTGGGCGCGTACATGCGTGTCCTCCTGTGGTGCGGCGTCTGGCGCCCGCTTCAGACTTTTCTATATCCCAACGCGTCGGCCGGGGCGTCGACCCAGCGCTGCAGGTCCTCGTCCAGCCGCATCAGGGTGATGGAGAAGCCGGCCATCTCCTGGCAGGCGATGAAGCGCCCCACCTCGGTGCGGTGCACGGTGATGCCCTCGCGGTTGAGGATCTGGCGCACCCGCCGGTTGACGATGAACAGCTCCATCATGGTGGTGGCGCCCATGTCGTTGAGCACCAGGGCGATGCGGTCGCCGCGGCGGAACGGCAGGTCGCCCAGCAGCATCGCCATCATGTCGTCCACCAGGGGATCGGCCGGCGTCATCTTGCGGCGTTCCACCCCCGGCTCGCCGTGGCCGCCCATGCCGATTTCGATCTCGTCGTCGCCCAGTTCGAAGGTGGGATGGCCGGTTTCGGGGATGGAGCCGGCGCGCACCGCCACGGCCAGCGTGCGCACATTGTCCCGCGCCTTGATGGCGGCGGCTTCCACATAGGCCAGATCGTCGCTTTCCAGGGCCGCAGCACCGGCCGCCTTGATCACCAACAGGTCGCCGGCGATGCCGCGCCGCTTGTCCGCTTCCGCCGGCGGGGCCGATGCCACATCGTCCCACACCCGCACGGTGCGGGTGGCGATGCCTTCGTCCTCGCACAGCTCGGCGGCCATGGCGAAGTTCATGTTGTCGCCGGCATAGTTGCCGTGGATGAACAGCACGCCGCGGCCGCGGTCCACCGCCTGGGCGACTTCCAGGATGATGGGCGGGGCCGGGGCGGCGAAGATGTTGCCGCAGGCCGATCCATCGGCCATGCCGGGGCCGACGAAGCCGGGGAAGATGGGCTCGTGGCCGCTGCCGCCGCCGATCAGCACGCCGACGCGGCCCGGCGGCAGGTCGGTACGCACGACGCCGCGAAAGCCCGCCACATGGGTGAGCCGCCCATCGCCGGCGCGGTGCAAGCCTTCCAGCAGCTCGTCCACCACATTGCGGGGATCGTTGACGATCTTCTTCGGTGCACCAGACATCGTGCCACTCCCTTCGCCGCCGGTGCTGCCCGCCGGCGGACCCTACGCGTCGTCGTCGTCCGCGCTGGCCAGCGGCGTGTGGTCGAGGATGATGAACAGCAGCGTCCCCAGCGCCAACACCTCAAAGCCGCTGAAGAACACGTCGACGCTGAACGGCTGGCACAGCATCACCACGCCGGTGATGATGGCGGTGGTGGCGATGCCGTAGAGCCATTTGGACAGCCTGTACATTCCGCCCCTCCCCCTACCGCTTTGCCAGATCGGGCGCCGTCTTGCCGATGCGGGCGCCGGTTTCGCCATCGAACACGAACATGCGGGCCGGCGGGAAGCGCATCCAGCAGGACCGCCCGAAGGTGGCATCGAAGCTGGTGGCCACCGTCTTGCGGAAGGTCTGCCCGCCCAGCTCCACCTGGACAACCCGTTCCAGCCCGCGGAACTCGCTGGCCTG
>JAGQRL010000391.1 GCA_020425485.1 Rhodospirillaceae bacterium | reverse complement strand
CTGAAGCCTCGCCCTACCTGTTCTTTGTGGCCGATGGCACGGGCGGCCACGCCTTTGCCGAAACGTTGGACGAGCACAACGCCAATGTGCGGACGTGGCAGGCGATCCGCGACCAGGGTCAGCCGGCGGAACCGCAGCAGTAGGGCCAAGTCGCAGGCGGGGGCAGAGGGCTGGCGCCGTCCAACCTACCCGTGGCGGCTGGTCAGTGCCGCCTGGATGGACTGCACGAAGCGGGGCAGGCCGGTCTGCCGGTCGCGCTTCAGCCGCTCGCCGTGGAGGATCGACTGGACGGCGCGCACGCAGTCCGCCACCTCGGCATTCACCACCGCGTAGTCGTATTCGCTCCAGTGGGAGATTTCGTCGGCCGCGCGGGCCATGCGCCGGGCGATCACCTCTGCGGAGTCCTGGGCGCGGGTGTTGAGCCGCTGCTCCAACGCTTCGCCCGATGGCGGCAGGATGAACACGCTGACGAGGTCCGACCGCGCGGCGGCGCGGAGCTGCTGGGTGCCCTGCCAGTCCACGTCGAACAGCACGTCCTTGCCGGCTTCCAGGGCCGCTTCCACCGGCTGGCGCGGGGTGCCGTAGAAATTGCCGAACACCTCGGCGGATTCCAGAAGGTCGTTGGTGTCGCGCAGGGCGTGGAAACGGGCGGCATCGATGAAGTGGTAGTCGATGCCGTCGCGTTCGCTCGGCCGCGGCGTCCGCGTCGTCACCGAGACGGACAGCGAGAGATCCGGCTCCAGGCTCAGCAGCTCGCGTGAGATCGTCGTCTTGCCCGCCCCGGAGGGGGAGGACAGCACCAGCATCAGCCCGCGCCGCCGTTCCAACGCGGCACCGCCGGCGGCCGGGGAGGGGGCCGAGGTCGTCATTCCACGTTTTGCACCTGCTCCTTGATCTGGTCGATCACCGCCTTCAGCTCCAGCCCGGCGCGGGTTACCTGGAGGTCGGCGGCCTTCGAACAGATCGTGTTGGCCTCTCGGTTCAGCTCCTGGCACAGGAAGTCCAGCCGCCGGCCGGATGGTTCGCCGCTGGCCAGCAGGCTTTCGGCCTGGGCCACATGGGCGTCCAGCCGGTCCAGTTCCTCGCGGATATCGGCCTTGGTGGCCAGCAGCGCCACTTCGTGGGCCAGGCGTTCGTCGGGCACCGGGCTGGACTGGCCGTTCAGCAACTCGGCGATCTGCTGGTGGAAGCGGTCGCGCAGGCTGGCAGTCTGGCGGTCGGCGATGGCTCGCAGGGTCGCCACCTCGCCCGACACGGCATTGAGGCGGTCGATCAGCACGTCGTGCAGCCTGGCCCCTTCCTCCCGGCGGGCCGCCACCAGGGCTTCCAGGGCCGCCGACAGGCTGGCCAGCATGGCCTCGGCCGGCACTTCCAGGTCGGCCGGCCGGGCGTCCGGCTGGGCCAGCTCCACCACGCCGCGCACGCCCATCAGCAGTTCCGGCCGCGGCGGTACATCGCCAGGCTCCACATGCCGGCGGGCGACCTCGATCAGGCGGGCCAGCAGGTCCTCGTTCACCGAAACCGGGCTGTCCTCACCCGCCGCCGTCCGCGCCGTCAGCGCCACGGAGACGTTGCCGCGGCTGAGCGCTGCGGCGATGCGCTGGCGCACGTCGCCGTCCAGCCGGTCGAACGGGGCCGGCAGGCGGGCCCGCACGTCCAGACCGCGGCCGTTCACCGATCGCAGCTCCCAGGTCCAATCGAGCCCGCCATCGGTGCCGTCGGCACGGGCGTATCCGGTCATGCTGGCGATCATGCTGTGTCCTGGGCTGGGGGCGACAACTGTGCGCCCCGCAGCGTTGCGGGTCGGCGCACCGGCGTTATAGCGTCCGCTGGCAAGCTGGCGATAGCCGCCGCAACGACGCTGCGATGAAGCTGCAAGGACGAAGCCGACGATGCGGGACCCCAGAACCATCGTCATCACCGGCGGATCGAGCGGCATCGGCGCCGCCCTGGCGCGGCACTACGCCCAGCCGGGCCGCACCCTCTACCTCACCGGCCGCGATGCGGCGCGCCTGGAGGCGGTGGCCGAGGGGTTGCGCGGGCACGGGGCGGCGGTGGAGGCCGCCTGCGTCGACGTTACCGACCGGGCGGCGATGGCCCACTGGCTGGCCGAGGTCGATGCCCGCACACCGGTGGACCTGGCGGTGGCCAATGCCGGGGTTTCCGGCGGCACGGCGGGTGGCCAGGAGGGCGAGGAGCAGGCGCGCGCCATCTTCGCGGTCGACCTGGACGGCGTGCTCAACACCATCCACCCGCTGATCGGCCCGATGGCGGCGCGGCGGCGCGGCCAGTTGGCGCTGATCAGCTCGCTGGCGGCCTTCCGCGGCTATGCCGGGGCGCCGGCCTACTGTGCGGCCAAGGCGGCCGTGCGGGTGTATGGGGAAAGCCTGCGCGGCGTGCTGCGCGCGGACGGCGTGGAGGTGACGGTCGTCTGCCCCGGCTTCGTGAAGAGCCGGATGACCGACGCCAACGACTACCGCATGCCCATGCTGATGGAGACCGACCGGGCGGCGCGCATCATCGCCCGCGGGCTGGCGCGCAACAAGGCGCGCATCGCCTTTCCCTGGCCCACCTATTTCGGCGCCTGGCTGGCCGCCATGCTGCCGCCCGCCTGGGTGGACCCGCTGATCGAACGGATGCCGCGCAAGGGCACGCTCGGTCAGCCGGGCGCTGAACCACCGGCCTGAATCTCCTGCCAGGCCAGCGCTAGCCGGCGGAACTCGTCGACCGTCAGCGCATCGGCGCGGGCGGTCGGTGCGATGTCGGCCGCCGCCAGCAGCGCTTCGGGCGGCGGGCCCAGGCTCTTCAGGCTCTGGCGCAGCATCTTGCGGCGCTGGCCGAAGGCGGCCGCCACCACCGCTTCCATGGCGGGCACCCGCAGCTCGGGGTCGGGCGGGTGCGGATCGAAGCGCACCACGGCCGACGCCACCTTGGGCGGCGGGGTGAAGGCGCGGGCGGGCAGGGCCAGCACCACTTCGGCCCGCGTCAGCCACTGGGTGAGGACCGACAGGCGGCCATAGGCCTTGGTGCCGGGCCGGGCCACCAGCCGGTCGGCCACCTCCGCCTGGAACATCAGCGTCATGCCGGCGATGGCATCGAGCCGCTTCAGCCAGCCCACCAGCAGCACCGAGGCGACGTTGTAGGGCAGGTTGGCGACGATCAGCCGGGGGGCCGCGGCAAGCTCGCCGGGGTCTACCTTGAGTGCATCGGCTTCCACCAGCCGCAGGCGCCCGGCAGCGGCGTCCACCAGCGGCGCCAGGGCGGCGATGCAGCGGGCATCGCGCTCCACCGCGGTCACGTGCGCGGCACCTTCCAGCAGCAGGGCGCGCGTCAGCCCGCCGGGGCCGGGGCCGATCTCGATCACGTTGGCGCCGGAAAGCGGGCCGGCCGCGCGGGCGATCCGCCGCGTCAGGTTCAAGTCCATCAGGAAGTGCTGGCCGAGGCCCTTGCGCGCCGTCAGCCCATGGGCCTGGATCACCGTGCGCAGCGGTGCCAGGGCGGCCACCGGGTCTGCTGGGTTCGCCGCTTCGCTCCCCGCCTCTGCGGTCACCGCCTCTGCGGTCACCGGGCGCGCACCGCGGCGATGCGCCAGGCCTGGCCGATAGCGGCCATCAGGCTGTCGGCGTTGGCGATGCCGCGGCCGGCGATATCCAGAGCCGTGCCGTGGTCGGGCGAGGTGCGCACGAAGGGCAGCCCGAGCGTGATGTTGACCCCGCGGTCGAAGTCCAGCGTCTTCACCGGGATCAGCGCTTGGTCGTGGTACATGCACAAGGCGGCGTCGTAACCGGCGCGGGCGCGCGGGTGGAACAGGGTGTCGGCGGGATAGG
>JAGQRL010000390.1:3213-4598 GCA_020425485.1 Rhodospirillaceae bacterium | reverse complement strand
AGAGCAGCGGAATCATAATCCGCGTGTCGGGGGTTCGAGTCCCTCCTCCGCTACCAACGATTTCAAAAAGTTATCGCAATATCAGGCTTGCCGGGCGCGGCTTGGCAGCACCGGGTGGCCACTACCCCAGGGAAGCCAGCGCGGCGACTTCCCCAGCCATTCTTTCGGCGACAGGAACGCCGGCGACAGATCTCGCGGGGTCGAATGGCGGTCCGCGGCACACGGGGTCGCTGGTGCCGGCGAGCGCATCGGGCCCGTTGCCTGAGCACGCGTCACTGCCTCTCGTTGCATTAATTGGTTCCCATCGCAAATTCACGGCGCCATGGTTCAACCGCAGCAATTGGCTGAGGCAATGCGTGCGGTGCCATGCCGGAAGAGCTCGCCCCCTCCAGCGTCGACCTGGATCCCTATATTCGCCAGCAGATCGAGAACCTGAGACCGCGGCTGCTCGACCTCAGCCGGGTCAATCCCCTGGTCTCGATCCGGTTCTCGCCGCGCTCCACGTCCCAGGTGCGGGTGGTGGACGAGCTGCCGGACGCCTTGTGCTTCGACCTGACCAGGGGCAAGGCGATGAGGTTCGCCGCCCTCCCGCCGCTCGATGAGGACCCCAAGGACGAACAGGAACCCGCCTTCCGGGAAGCCGTCGCCAGCGCGCTGCTGACCGACGAGATCTACCAGGAGGAGATGGCCCGCATCGAAAACCCGAACCAATGGGTTTCGGAGGACGATGCGGTCGAAGACGCCAAGCTGCTCCAGGCCGGGCGCGTGGCGGAACGGGCGCTGAAGGACCGGGTGCGCCAGCAGCTCGGCCTGCCGCCGCGCCAGACCAAGGAAGACCTGTCGCTGCCCCAGCACGCCCGGATCAATGGGATCTCACCGTCCTACGACCTGCCGAAGCCGGAGGACGAGCACCCGGACGGTCGCCACAGCGACAACGAGATCCAGACCCTCCTGCTGCCCGATGACCTGGAACGCAAGCTCAACGGGCTGACCAGCAAATGCCGGACCTGGATGCAGGAAACCGGCATCAACGTGCTGCACGCCGCCTTCGGCTTCCTGGAATACGAAGAGAGCGGGCAGGACACCGACCTGCTTGCTCCGCTGATCCTGCTGCCCGTCGGCATCGACAAGAAGCGCACCAATCGCGGGCCGGAATACTGGGTGTCCAGTACCGAAGAAACCGGGGAGCTGAACCAGGTGCTGGTGGAAAAGCTCCGCCGCGCCCACGCCATCGAACTGCCCGCCTATGACGGCGGATCGGTGGAAGGCTATTTCGCCAGGATCGACGAAATCCGCCCCAAGAACCTGCGCTGGCGGGTGCGCCGCCAGGTCGCCTTCGGTGTGTTCCCGTCGGCGCGCATCGCCATGTACCACGATCTGGCGAC
>JAGQRL010000390.1:0-3143 GCA_020425485.1 Rhodospirillaceae bacterium | reverse complement strand
GTCTACCAGGTCGACGAGCCGACCATCGAACAGCATGTGACGCATCTGGTGCTGGATGCGGACTCCTCGCAATTCAGCGCCATGGTCGATGCCGCCAAGGGCCGCAACCTGGCCATCGAAGGGCCGCCCGGCACCGGCAAGTCCCAAACCATCGTGAACATGATCGCCAACACGCTCGCCGCCGGGAAGAAGGTGCTGTTCGTGGCGGAAAAGCTGGCGGCGCTGGATGTCGTCAAATCCCGCCTGGAAGCCGTCCATCTGGGCGAATTCCTGCTGCCGTTGCAGGCCGAACGGTCGTCCCGCCAGGAAGTCATCCAGTCGCTGCGCGACCGGCTGGGCATGGCGCTCGGCGACCGCCCGCGGGACTACGAGCAGAGCATCGCCCGGTTCCGCGACGTGCGCGAGGAGCTGGCCCGCTACATCGAGCTGATCCAGCAGACCTACGCCGGCAGCGGCTGGACGGTGCACCAGGTGCTGGGCCGGGCCATCCGCACCAGCCCGTTCCTCGACGGCCGATCCTCGGACTTCCAGTTTCCGGCCGTGCCGGAGATCGAGACCTACGACCGGGCGAAGGTGGAGGATCTGCACCGCCAGGGCGAGGCGGTGACCGCGGCCTGGCGGGCGCTGGAGGGCACCTCGCCGGTGTGGCAGGGCCTCGGCATTGCCGTCGACGGCCGCTGGCAGGCCCAAGCCCTGTGTCGCGTGGCGGCCGATGCCGCGGCTGTGGAGGATGCGGCCGTGGCCGCCTGGACCCGGGTGACCGAATTCGCCGTCGGGGACGATTTCACGTTCGACCGGCTGCCCGGCCTGGGGCGGGCGCTGGATGTGCTGCCGGCGGTACCGGCCGAGGACCCAGCCGCACTTGCCGACGCGGTCCATATCGGCCAGCTCTGCCGTGAGGGGCGGCTGGCGGCGCTCAAGGACTTCCTGGCAGCGTGCCAGGAAAACCAGCAGCTTCGCCAGGAGCTTGGCGGTGCCTTCGCGGCCCCGTTGGCGGAGGGTACGGTTGCCACCCTGCGGGAAGCGGGCGACCTGGCTGCCAGGTATGGCCTTGAGTTGCTGGGCCAATCGGAAGTCCAAGTCGTCCTGCAGCGCGGCCAGGCCCGGCGCGATGCATTGCGCAACGCCGAGCGCCAGATGGTGCATGTGGTCCAGGCCCTGCCGGAAGCAGCGCGCCTGCCGCTCGACCGCCTGAGGACGGCGTTTGTGCTGTGGAGCGGCATCCCCGCGACCGTGCAGGCCGAGCGCAATGCCGCCACGGTCGATCCCCGGGCGGCCCAGGTGATCCGCCAGGCCGCCGCCGAGGCCGCAGCCCTGAGGGACCGCCGGACGGCCCTGTCCGCAGCCGTCGCCACCTCGTTCCCCCAGCCGGCCGCGGAACTGCGTGCCCATGCGGCCACCCTGCGGGAAGCCGGCCTGTTTCGGATGTTCTCCGGCGCCTACAAGGCGGCCAAGCGCTTCTATCTGGGGCTCATGCAGCGGGCGCAGTTCGACCGCCACACGGCGGCCGAAGACCTGCTGGCGCTCGCCCAGTGGCAGCAGGAAGCCGACCGCTTTGCGGCGGAGGTGCCCTATCAGTCGCTCTTCGGCCTGTCCTTCCGCGGCATCGACACGGATTTCACCGTCTTCGAAGGCCTGCTGGACTTCTACGCTGCCGTCGACCGCGACCTGGCCGATCCCGCGGATGCTCCCTTGCGGCGGTTCCTGAAGGAAGCCCCGATCGATCAGGTCCGGCTGCTGCCGGATCTGCGGGCGCTGCTGCCTGCCGACTGTGCGGGGACCGTCGATCAACTGGCGGCCACGGCCGGCAGGCTCGATACCTGGCTGGCGGACTTCTCGCGGGATCGCCCGCGGCTGGACGCGTTGATCGCCGAGCTGGGCTGTTCGGCACCGCCGCAGGTTGCCGCCGTGCCCGACCTGGCGGCGAAGCTCGGCTCCTATCTTGACCGGAGCCGTTCGCTGGACAGCGACCCGGCCATGCGGGCGTTGCTGGGCGACCGCTTCTCCGGCGCGGCCACCACGGCGTCCGCCTTCCAGCGGTCGATCGCCACCGCCGAGGCCCTGGCGAACGAAGGCGAATGCGCGACGGTGCTGCGCCTCCTGGATGAAGGGCGGTTCGCCGAGGCGCGGCTGGCTGTGGAGGCGGCCATGCAGGCCCATCGGCAGACCGAGGCGGCGCTTGAGGATCTGTGCCGGCGCGCGGAGATGGCCCGCCCCGCCGTTCTGGCCGGCGTGGACCATGGGGCGGCGGCGGCCCATCTGCACCGGGCGGCGGACGATGTGGACGGCCTGCTGGCCCATGCGGCCTACCGCAAGATGCGGGCTACGCTGCGCGACCGCGGGCTCGACTGGGTGGCCGAAGCCATGCTGGGCGGCGGCGAACCGCTGGACGATCTGGCCAATGTGCTGGATGCGGCGGTGGCGCGGGCCATGGCCGTGGCGGTCTACGCCATCCACGGCCAGCACCTGCAGCACTATGCCGGCCGAACGCTGGACGGGCTGCGCACATCGCTCGCCCGGCTCGACCGCGCCATCATCGAAATGAACCGCCGCCACCTGCGCCAGAAGCTGTTCGGTGCCGCCCAGCCGGTGCCGGGAAATGGCCGCGGGCCGAAGTCCGAGTGGACCGAAATGGCCTTGGTCAACAACGAGGTCAACAAGAAGCAGCGGCACATCTCGCCGCGCGATCTCATCGCCCGATCGGCGCGGTCGCTGCAGCAACTGAAGCCCTGCTGGATGATGTCGCCGCTGGCCGTCGCCCAGTACGTGCCCAAGGACGGGCTGACCTTCGACATGTGCATCATCGACGAAGCGTCGCAGATGCCGCCGGAAGCGGCTTTGGGGGCGCTGTTGCGCTGTCGCCAGGTGGTCGTGGTGGGCGACACCAACCAGCTGCCGCCCACCAGCTTCTTCCGCGCCATGCTCGACACCGACGATGACGAGGAAAGCGAAGAGGAGGCCCTGCCGGACTCCGTCCTTGCCATGGCCAATGCCCGGTTCCATCCGCGCCGGCGGCTGCATTGGCACTACCGGTCCCGCGATCCGCGGCTGATCAACTATTCCAACCACCAGATCTACGACGGCAGCCTCACCGTCTTCCCCGCACCGACGCCGGACGATCCGCGCCAGGGCGTTTCCCTGCA
>JAGQRL010000058.1 GCA_020425485.1 Rhodospirillaceae bacterium | reverse complement strand
GGCCACCAACCAGGAGACCGCACCGTGAGCACCGAGCCCTACTACGCGAAGGACGGCGTCGTCTGGAAAGCCCCCGTCGAAACCGTGAACGAAGACGGCACCAAGTCCATCTCCATCGGCTTCCCCGTCTGCATCATGCACGACTGCGTGTCCGCCGACGGTGCCGAGGCCGTTGCCGAGCTGCTGAACCTCGGCGCCCGTGCCAAGGCGATGCAGAACCGCCCGCCGCCCGTCGTCTCGGGGCTCCAGGACAAGGAGCCCGACGGCTACAACCTGACCTCCTACGACACCCCGTTCGACGCACCGCCGGACCCGCTGGAAGGGATGCCGGGCGTCGGCATCTTCGGCCGGGCCATCCAGGTGTGGACGTTCTGCAACGAAGACCTGAACCCGACGGTCGAGGATGTCGCCGCCGCCTTCCATGTCGACGTGGCCCTGGTCGAACAGGCCGTCCGCGCCCACCCGTGGATGGAGATCGAACCCGACCGCACGATCTACCACGAAGGGGAGTGAGGGGATGGGCTGGGGCAACTGCGGAACAGACAGCCAAGGCCGGCCTATCGGCTATTACCACGCCGCCACCTGCGACTATCCCGGCTGCGATAAGAAGATTGACCGTGGGCTCGACTATGTTTGTGGAGACATGCACGGAGCCGACGAATACTCGTGCGAGCGATACTTCTGCGAGGAGCACCACAACCGGACTGTCGTTACGCGCGATGACAGACATCTCGCGGTCTGTGATGAATGCTATGCGGAATGCTTGGCGCGCGGCTATGACCCGAATGAGGACGCTTGGCCGTGACCGCCGTCCTCTCCCTCACTGACGCGGCCGAGCTGATCGGCCGCAGCCCCGACTACCTCCGGCGGAGGTGGCAGGAGCTGGCCCGGCGCTATGGGTTCCCCCAGCCCTTGCCGGGCCGGCCCCTGCGCTGGTCGCGCGCTGCCCTCCAGGCTTGGGTCGACCACGACCAGCTCCGCAAGCCCGCCCCGCCACCGGCGAACGACAGCGCCGACCCGGCCCTGCTCGACCTGGTGCGCCAGCGCGTGGCGGAAATCGCCGGCGGCGCATAGACTGCACGCGGGGTAGGGAACGGGACATCAAGAAGGCGAACGGTGGTGGACTTAGCGAAGCGTGATGAGTTCTGGGTAGATCTGCGCCAGGGCCCACTGAACAAGATCGTTGAAGAGATAGGCGAGCGGCTGCCATGGCAGGGCCTATGCTGCGATCTGTCCATGGTCGAGTTCTGGGTGGAGCCCGAGAGGGTAATGCGCCGGATCGTGGATGCGGCCAACATCGCGGGTTTTGACGTGTCGATTGATCCGTCTCGCAACAACGCGATGCATTTTATCCGCAGCCGGCCAGATCCGAGAGAAGAATAGATCTACTTCGAGGGCCGTCCCATGAAAATCAAGGTCCGCTACCTCGTTGCCCGCCCCATCACGCTGGCCAGCGGCTACCGCAAATTTGCCTACTACTGGCAGCCCTCGCACGTTCTGCGGCGCCGAGGGTGGGAAGCAAAGCGCCTGTCGGACGATCTCGACCAGGCCGTCCAGCAGGCGGAAGGCATCAACGCCGAATTGGACGCCTGGCGCGCCCGCGGCGAACGCCTGCCCTCGCCGAAGCCGCGCGCCAAGGGGCCGGCCGCCGGAACCGTCGCCGCCCTGATCCGCGCCTACAAGGCCAGCGACTTCTACACCGACCTGGCCGCCAGCTCGCGCCGCGACTACGACCAGAAGCTGGAGATGATCGAGCGCATCTGGGGCGATTTCCTGCTGGCCCAGGTCGACGACGTGCAGACGCGCGAGACCTACACCGCCATGCGCCGGCGCACGCCCGCCCAGGCCGCCTCGCTGATGCGTGTCGGCCGCCTGTTGTGGAACCGCGCCCCCAAGCTCGGCTTCGGCAAGGTGCCCAATCCGTTCGAGCGGCCGGGCATCAAGGACACCTCGGCCAAGGGCACCCTGTGCACGCGTGAGATGCTGGCCGCCCTGGTGTGGGCCGCCGGCGAGCTGGGGCGGTCGTCCATCGCCCATGCCTGCCGCCTCAACAATTGGCTCGGCCAGCGCGAAGGCGACCTGCTGCGCGCCCAGCGGGATATGATCTCCGGCAACGTGCTGCGCTTCCGGCAATCGAAGCGCGGCGCCGGCGTCGCCCTGCCGCTCGATGTGGTGCCCGAACTGGTGGCGGTGGTCCAGGCGGCCGCGGCCGACCAGGAGCGCCGCAAGATCGAGAGCACCCACCTGATCGTCTCGGAAGAAACCGGCCGACCCTACTCCGTCCACGCCTTCAACAAGGTCTTCGCGCGGGTGCGCGCCAAGGCGGCTGAACGGTGCCCGGCGGTGCTGGCACTGAAGTTCATGCACTTCCGCCACTCGGCGGTCACGCGGCTGTTCGAGGCGCGCTGCGAGGAAATGGAAATCGCAGCGATCACCGGCCACAGCCTGGCCTCGGTGCACCAGATCCTCGATCGCTACGCGCTCCGCACCGAGCGCATGGCCCGCCAAGCCCTGACGCGCCGGCGGGACTATGAGGCCGGGGAAGAGCTATGAAGTCGGCCGACGAGTTGTTCTCGGAGTTCACTGCCCTTCTCCGATCGGTGCGGAGCGAGATTGATCGGGCCGAAGAGCTTCTTGAAATCCCCATCGCCGTGCGACTGACCCGGCGTGAGTGCCGCCTATGCAGAGACCATCTTCAGATTGATTGGCTTCGGGGGAAGCATGTCTACACCCCCATGCCGGAGCCTCGACCGGGCAAGATTGATACGCTCTACGGCGTGCCGGTCATCGTTGTTGAGGAAACGCCCACGTCTCGGGTCGACACAGCGCGGCGACCGTGAACGGAGAACGAACGCGGGACGAAAGTCTGCACTGCAAACTTTTCAACTGCTCCGATCGGAGCGATGTTCACTCGCCGTTCGCCGCGGACGATCCGCCCAATACCTTGAAATCGCTTGGTGCCCCAGGCCGGACTCGAACCAGCACGCCCTCGCGGACAACAGATTTTGAGTCTGTCGCGTCTACCATTCCGCCACTGGGGCCACCGCACCATCATAGCCGGTGCCAAGCGGCGCACAACATGGGGTGCGGCGGCCCGGCGGGCAAGCACCGAAACGCGCCCATGCGACCACGCATTGCCGCCGCGGGGCGGGGGTGCTAGCAGGCTGTGGCCGATCCGCGCCGCGGCACGTCGGCATCGCGCTTTTCCCCGTCACCGCACCCCGCTGCCATGCTCCGCCGCCTCTACGACTGGACCATGGGCCTTGCCGGCCGCCGCAATGCGCTGTGGGCGCTGGCGGCGATCTCGTTCGTGGAAAGCTCCGTCTTTCCCATCCCGCCGGACATCCTGCTGATCCCCATGGTGCTGGCGGCGCGCCAGCGCGCCTTCCTGATCGCCGGGGTGTGCACCGTGGCTTCCGTGCTCGGCGGGGCCGCCGGCTACGGCATCGGGCTGTTCCTGTTCGACACCGTGGGCCGGCCGGTCCTGGAGTTCTACGGCCAGGTGGAGGGCTTCGCCCAGTTCGCCGAGGCGTTCAACGAACAGGGCTGGTGGCTGGTGTTCGGCGCCGGGCTCACGCCCTTTCCTTATAAGGTGATCACCATCGCCAGCGGGGCGACGGGGCTGGACTTCGCCACCTTCATGATCGCCTCGGTGTTTGCCCGCGGCGGCCGCTTCTTCATCGTCGCCGGCCTGCTCTATCTCTTCGGCGAGCCGATCCGGGCGTTCATCGAACGCTGGCTGGGCCCGCTGTTCGTGGTGTTCGTGCTCGGCCTGGTGGGCGGCTTCGTCGCCATCCGCTACCTGTGGTGACCGGCCGGCATCCTCCCCGTCCCCCCGCCATGCGGCACCGCGGCGGGTTGGCAGGCCGCCCCATGGGCGCCATATCCGCCGCATCTACTGCGACCACCCGACTGCCACCACCCGAACCCGATGGGACGCCCCATGATCGCAACGCGGCTGCTCCACCCCGCCGTTCTTGCCGCCCTCGCCATCGCCGCGATGGCGACCGCGCTGGGCTACCAGTATCTCGGCGGCTATCAACCGTGCGAGCTGTGTATCTGGCAGCGCTGGGCGTTGCTGCCGGCCATTCCCCTGGCACTGGCCGCCTGGGCGATGGCGCCGGGGTCGTTCGGCCGCCTCGCCTTCCTGGTGCTGACGGCGCTGACCTTCCTCGCCTGTGCCGGAGTCGCCGGCTACCATGTCGGCGTCGAGCAGCACTGGTGGGCCGGCACCGATGACTGCGTGGGCGCCGACCTGACGGCGGGCGGCGGCATCGATGCGCTGCGCAGCCAGCTTCTGGCCACCCCGGTGGTGCGCTGCGACGAGGTGACGTGGTCGGTGCTCGGCATCTCCATGGCCGGCTATAACATGGCCTTCTCGCTGGTCGCCGCCGGGCTCGCCCTGATCACCGCCGGCCGCACCGGCCGCACCGCCAGCCCCCGGACGGGAGACCAAGATGGACGCATCCCCGCATCGGCCGCCCGCTAGCCGCTCCAAGCGCGCCCGGCTCCACCGCATGATCCGCGTCGACCATGCTGGCGAGTACGGTGCCAAGCGCATCTATGAAGGCCAGCTTGCGGTGCTGGGGGATGGCCCCAAGGGCGATCTGCTGCGCCACATGGCCGACCAGGAAGCCGAGCACCTGGCCGCCTTCGAACGCCGCATGCGCGACGGCGGCGTGCGGCCGAGCGTGCTGCAGCCGCTGTGGCACGTCGCCGGCTTCGCCCTGGGGGCCGCCACCGCCCTGATGGGCGAACGCGCCGCCATGGCCTGCACGGTGGCGGTGGAAGAGGTGATCGACGGGCACTATGCCGCCCAGGAAGCGGAACTCGGTGACGACGAACCGGAGCTGAAGGCGGAAATCGAGCGCTTCCGGGAAGAAGAGCTGGAGCACCGCGACATCGGGCTCGCCAACGAAGCGGAACAGACGCCGGGCTACCGCGTGCTGACCACCGTCATCAAGGCCGGCTCACGCGCCGCCATCTGGACGGCCGAGCGGTTCTGAGCCGCCGCCCGCGGCCCGCGGCTCCGCCTCGAAGGGCCGGCTGAGCAGGCCGAGGAAGCCCCGCTCGTCCCGCCCCTCCACGCCGATCGGCATGGCCGGCCAGCGCGCGGTGCGGCTGCGCGAGCCGAACAGCGGATCCCAGAAGCTGAACACCGTGGCGTAGTTGCTGTCGGTATCCCGCCGCACCCGGTGGTGATGCACCCAGTGGATCGACGGCGTCACCACCACGCGGGCCAGTGCGCGTTCCAGCCGCGGCGGCAGTTTGAGGTTGGAGTGGTGGAACAGGGCGCCAGCCAGCACCAGGGTTTCGAACACCAGGATCGAGGCCCACGGAATGTCGAACGCCACGATCACCGGCAGCCGCACCGCCGCCCCCAGCAGCACCTCGCCGAAATGGAAGCGCACGGCACTGGTGGTGTCGAGAAAGCGGTCCAGGTGGTGCACCTCGTGGAACCGCCAGAGGAGGGGAAACTCGTGGTTGGCGCGGTGCCACCAGTAGATCCAGGCATCGAGGATCAATACGTCCACGGCGATCGCCCAGCCGCCGCTCCATGCCTCCGGCCGCCACGCGGTCAGCCCGGCCGCCCACACCGAAACCGGCACCACCACCAGGGGCGACAGGGCGGTGTTGGCAACCCACAGCCCGGCATTGCGTGCCAGCCGCAAAGCACCCGGCCGGCCGCGGTCGCCGTCGGGCCGCACCGCCATCGGCCGCAGCCGCTCCAGCACGAACAGCAGGGCCAGCCATGCCGCGAGGGCAAGCCCCTTGAGAAGCACCAAGGTGTCGACGCCTTCCATCATACCGGCCAATATGGGCCGTCCACGCGTCGGTCCAGCTTCAACTCGCCGTGACGTTGCTGTGCGCTGCCACCCGCGTGGGCGAGGACACATCCGGAGCCCGCCATCATGCACCTGCCCCTGGTCGGCATTTCCACGTCGGTGAAGAGCATCGACGATCGGGATACCCATTTCGCCGACGACAAATACGTCCACTGCATCAGCCATGGCGCCGGGTGCCTGCCGATGCTGCTGCCGGCGCTGGGCAACTGGTACGACATGGACGATCTGGTGTCGCGGCTGGATGGGCTGCTGCTCACCGGCGGGCTCGCCAACATCGAACCCACGCGCTACGGCCTGCCCATGGAAGAGCGCCACGGCCCCTTCGATCCGCGGCGCGACGACACCGTGATGCCGCTGCTGCGCGCCGCCCTCGCCAAGGGCGTGCCCTTCTTCGGCATCTGCCGCGGCATCCAGGAACTGAACGTGGCGCTGGGCGGCACCCTGCGCCCGGCCATCCACGAAGTGCCGGGCCATCTGGACCACCGCGCCCCCACCGGCGATGCGCCGACCCGCCATGCCCATCGCCACAAGGTGACGGTGATCGAAGGCGGGCGCCTGCACCGCATCACCGGGCAGACGGAGTTCATGGTCAACAGCCTGCACCGCCAGGGGATCGACCGTCCGGCCAGCCGCCTGGGCGTGGAGGCGATGGCGCCCGACGGCCAGATCGAAGCCGTGCACGTGCTGGACAGCCCGGCCTTCGCACTGGCGGTGCAGTGGCACCCGGAATGGCGGTTCTGGGAAGACCCGCCCTCGGCCGCCCTGTTCAAGGCCTTCGGCGATGCCTGCCGCGAGCGGGCCGCCCGTCGCGACGCCAGCGCTGCTGCGTAGCGATGCGGATTGCCACCTGGAATATCAACTCGGTGCGGCTGCGCCAGGATCTGGTGGTGCGCGCACTGGGCGAGCTGGCGCCCGACGTGCTGTGCCTGCAGGAAACCAAGTCGCCCAACGATGCCTTCCCCGCCCGCGCCTTCGCCGCCGCCGGCTACGGCCACGCCCTGCTGGCTGGCATGAAAGGCTACAACGGCGTCGCCATCGTGTCGCGCCAGCCGCTCACCGCGGTGCCGACCCGCGACTGGTGCGAGCGCCAGGATTGCCGCCACATCGCCGCCGCGCTGCCCAACGGCTGGATCGTTCACAACTTCTACGTGCCGTCCGGCGGTGACATTCCCGACCCGGAGACCAACCCCAAGTTCCGCCACAAGCTCGATTTTGTGGCGGAAATGGCCGACTGGTGGCCCGCCACCGGGGCCGCCGGCCACCCAACCATCATGGTGGGAGATCTCAACATCGCACCGCTGGAGAACGATGTTTGGTCGCATCGCCAGATGCTCGATGTGGTCAGCCACACGCCGGTGGAAGTGGAGGCGCTGACCGCCATGCAGTCGTCCATCGGGTGGGTGGACGCGGTGCGCCGGGTGATCCCCGCGGAGGACAAGCTGTATTCCTGGTGGAGCTACCGGGCGCGCGACTGGGAAGCGTCTGACCGCGGCCGTCGGCTCGATCACATCTGGGTCACTGAACCGCTGGCAAACCGCATCGGCGGAGCAGGAATTTTGCGCCAAGCGCGCGGGTGGGAGCCCAAACCGTCGGACCACGTGCCGGTTTGGCTCGACCTAACCGATTGACCGGACAAGCACTACTTAGGCGCGCAAAAATCCGCTTGACTTGCCGCCGGATCCCCCAAGACTCGCCGACGCATGTCCGGTCTTCCCGTCCGGGTCTCGACATGACGACGACGGGATGGCATGGGCATGCGTTGCCGGTTCGGGCCGACAACGACAACCCAGTTTCAATGGGCTGCATCCGATCCGGCAGCAAATCCAATTGGCGTTAACGTTGCTAGGAGCGACAGGAGGCGTGCGCGGGCGATAGACGTGGAAAACACGCGCGCCGGCACCAAAGACAAGGAAAACCGGAATGTCTGTGACGAGCTTGATTGCCGGCACGTTGATGCTGGCTACAAGTGCGGAAGCAACACTGATTAGCAACCCTGATATTTTTTGCCTCTCCCACGCCATCTATTGGGAGACTCGCGGGGTAGAGGCTCAGGGGGCCAGCATGGTGGGCGAAGTCGTCCTCAACCGCGTAGAACATGAGGAGTTCCCGAATACCGTTTGCGATGTGGTGAACCAGCCCTGGCAGTTCGCGGCATCGTCGGCCATGGGTGCTCCCATCATCGAACCCCAGGCGTTCGATGACTCCGTCAGGGTCGCGATCGATACCTATCTCTCCGGAGACCCGGACAACGACGCCCTCTTCTTCATCAATTCCAGTGTTGGCATGCCAAACTGGGCCCGCAACCTGCAGGTGGTCGGCCGCTACGGCGACCATGTGTTCCTGACCTTCCGCGACCAGTAAGCACGGGCGGCCGGCTCCGCGCCGGCCGTTTCTCTTCCGCTTCCGCCGCCTGCGCTTTCCCCATGGCTGACCTGTCGGACCTCAGCCGCCGTCCGGAGCTTCCGAACGGCCGGGATTTGCCGTGCCCCGGCGGGATTTAGGCGCGCGCTACAAGGCGTTCCTAAATCTCGGAATTAAACCTTGGTTCACCATTCCTCCGTACGATGACCGTGCCGAAGCTCGACGGATAAGCCCGGCGATGTGGGTACGGAGCATGACGACAATCGAGCCACGTGCCAGCACGGCCGCGGCGGTGGGTTCACCTAGCGAGGCCAAGTCGCAACGTCGCGCCGCCTTTGGATGGGCGGGGCTCGCCTGTGTCGTCATCATCGCCACCATGGTGGTGCTGACCATCGGCTCCTTCGAGCGACACCGCGACAGCGCCCGCCGTGATCTCCTCGGCCGCACCAGCCTGCTGGCCAGCCACGCCGAACAGGTGCTGAGCCGGGTCGAGACCCATCTCGACCGGATGGCCGAAGACCTGCGGGCCGGCCGGCCGCCCTCGACCCAGCTTCTCGCCACGGAAACCGCACGGCCGCTCGACCGGCAGCCCTTCGAAACGCCCCATATCCGCGGCCTCGCCCTGCTCGATGCCGTCGGCGCGCTGAGTTCGGCCACCGGCGAGGCGATCAACCTGGATGCCGAGCAGATCGGCCGCATCGCCGCCCTGTCCCCCGCACCATCGTCTCACCATTTGTTGATCGGCACGCTGCCGGCCGAACGCACCACCGCCGGCTGGTATGTGGCCGTGGGCCGCCTGGTGGATGCCGACCAGAACGGCGGCACCGAGCGTCTGGTGGCGCTGGTGGATCCCCTGGAGCTGATCGTCCGCCAGCCCGGCGCCCTGCCCTTCGCCGCCTCCGGCTACCTGGTGGCGACCACCAACGGGCAGGTGCTGTCGCTCGCCACCGTCGAAAACGACCCCCTGGGGGCACAGATCGGCGCGCCGCTGGCGCTGGCCGATCTTCCCGGCTCCTCGCCTGCGGTGGTTGACGATATCGACCTGCAGGCTCCCGGCGGCGCGCGCATCATCGGCGGCTTCGCACGGCTTCCCGACATCCCGGTCGCCGCCCTGGTGGCCACCGATTTCGGCAGCGTGCTGACCACCTGGCTGCCCACCGGCGTGCTGTTCCCGGTGTTCACCATCCTGTTCATCGGCGCCACGGTAACCATTCTGCGCCAGGAGCTGGTGCGCACGCGGCGCCTGCGCTACCGGCTGCAGGAGATGTCCGCCATCGCCGGCACCGACACGGTGACGGGGCTGGCCAACCGCGACACCTTCAGCCTGCGGCTCACCGAATCCATCGCCCATGCGCGGCGCACCCGCCAGCCCACCGGCGTTCTGGTGATGGACCTGGACCGCTTCAACGAGATCAACGACACCTTCGGACACGGCGTCGGCGACCGGCTGCTGCGGCAGTTCGCCGAGCGCATCAAACGGCGGGTCCGCCAGTCCGACACGGTGGCGCGCATCGGCGGCGACGAGTTCGCCATCATCGCCAACGGCATGACGGAGAGCGAGGACGCCTCGGTGATGGCCTCGTCCATCGTCGCCGACCTGTCGGTGCCCTTCGTCATCGACCATCGGCCGATCCACACCACCGTTTCGGTGGGCGTGGTGGTCTGCCCCGACGACGGCACCGATGCGGGGCTGCTGCTGCAACGGGTCGATTCCGCGTTGCATCGTGCCAAGGAACAGGGGCCGGGCAACGTCCACCTGTTCGACGGCGAGCGCGACCGCATCGCGCGCGAGCGCCGGCGCATGGAAACCAAGATGCGCGAAGGGCTGGAGCGCGGCGAATTCCACCTGTGCTACCAGCCCAAGTTCTGCGGCCGTACCCGCCGGCTGGTGGGCCTGGAAGCCCTGGCGCGCTGGATCGACGGCGAAGGCACCATCGTTTCCCCCGGCGTGTTCATCCCCATCGCCGAAAGCTCCGGCTTCATCCACGAACTGGGAAGCTGGGCGCTGCACACCGCGTGTGCACAGCAGGTGGCGTGGCGCGATGCCGGGCTGCCCTCGCCCATGGTGGCGGTGAACATCTCGCCCCGCCAGTTCCGCCATGGCGACATCGCCGGCCTGGTGCGCCGGGTGATCAACGAAACCGGGATCGACCCGCGCGACCTGGAGATCGAGATCACCGAAAGCATGCTGATGCAGGATGTGAACCGGGCCGAACTGCAGCTCTACCGGCTGGCCGACCAGGGCATCAGCGTGGCGGTGGACGACTTCGGCACCGGCTATTCCAGCCTGGCCTATCTGAAGCGCTTCCCGGTGACCTCGCTGAAGATCGACCGCTCCTTCGTGAAGGACATTTTGCAGGACCCCGACGACCTGGCGATCGTCCAGGCCATCGTCACCATGGGCAAGAGCCTGGGGCTGACCATCGTGGCGGAAGGCGTGGAAACCGAGGAGCAGTTCCAGCTTCTCGCCGGCCTCGACTGCGATGTCATCCAGGGCTTCCTCTTGGGCCGGCCGAGCCCGCCCGACGCCATCGAAGCCATGCACCTGAGAAAGGCGGCCCCCGAACCGGCGGTGGCCGCCGGGGTCGACGAGGCGGCCATGGAGATCGTGCCGATCGGCGTGGAACCGCCGCCGCGGCGGCACCCGCCGGAAACTGCACCGGATCGCCGCCGCCAGCCGGCACCGGCCATTCCGGCTCCCGCCCACGGCCCTGCCGAATAGCGCCTACCGGCTGCCGGCCTTCCCGACCAGCGTTCCCGCAAACCGCAGTCTCTCCCCGCACCGTGCGGGGATTTTTGTCATGTCGGGTGGATTGCCGGCCGCCCCGGCGGCGCTTGCCGCCGGCGTCGGGGAGCCGGCGCAGGGCACCCAGGCCCCGCGCCGGCTGCCGATCGCCTACTCCGCGGGGATCGCCCGCACCGGCTCGTCGGGGCGGATCGGGTGCTCCAGGCGGCCGATCATTTCCTTCGGCACCACCTGCCAGATGTTCTTCTGCACCCGATCCCAGTCGTTCAGCAGCTCGCGGGCGAACCGGGAGTCGGTTTCACGGACGTGCTCGGCCACCAGGTTGACCACCAGCCGGCGGTAGTGCTCCGTCGCCACCCGCTGCCAGATCACGCTGTCCGGGTTCACCCGCTTCTCGAAGGTCTCGTCCACGTCGTAGACGAAGGCCATGCCGCCCGTCATGCCGGCGGCGAAGTTGTCGCCCACCGAGCCGAGGATCACCGCGGTGCCGCCGGTCATGTATTCGCAGCCGTTGGAACCGCAGCCTTCCACCACCACCACGGCCCCGCTGTTGCGCACCGCGAAGCGCTCGCCCGCCTGGCCGGCGGCGAACACCTTGCCGGCGGTGGCGCCGTACAGCACCGTGTTGCCGATGATGGTGTTGTGGTTGGTGGTGAGCGGGCTGACCGCGCGCGGCCGCACGATGATGGTGCCGCCCGACAGGCCCT
>JAGQRL010000057.1:28536-29744 GCA_020425485.1 Rhodospirillaceae bacterium | reverse complement strand
GCGACGGGATGATCATCTCGCGGATCGCCGCCTTGGTCAGCAGGTCGACGGCGCGCGAGTAGTCCGGCCGCTGGGTGCGGTCCATGATCCCCGGCATCTCGCGGAACTGGCGGCGCACCTCTTCCACCACCGAGCCGGCGGCCCGGCCCACCGCGGTCATGCCGAGCGCACCGAACAGGTAGGGCAGCAGCCCACCCAACAGCAGCCCGATCACCACGAAGGGGTTGGACAGCGAGAAGTTCACCACCACCCCGGCGAAGTCGGGGAAGGCATCGGCGTTCTGGCTGAAGTAGGAGAGGTCCTCGGTGTAGGCGGCGAACAGCACCAGGGCGCCGAGACCGGCGGAGCCGATGGCGTAGCCCTTGGTNNNGTGGTGTTGCCCACCGCGTCCAGCGCGTCGGTGGTCTTGCGCACCTCTTCGTCCAGCTCCGCCATTTCGGCGATGCCGCCGGCGTTGTCGGTCACCGGACCGTAGGCATCCAGCGCCACCACCATGCCGGCGAGCGCCAGCATCGTCGTCACCGCCACGGCGACGCCGAACAGGCCGCCCAACGAGTAGGCGGTGAAGATGGCCACGCAGATGATCAGCGCCGGGACGGCGGTCGCCTCCATGGAGATCGCCAGGCCCTGGATCACGTTGGTGCCGTGGCCCGTGGTCGACGACCGGGCGACCGAGCGCACCGGGCGGAACTCGGTGCTGGTGTAGTATTCGGTCACCCAGATCAGCAGGCCGGTGACGACCAGACCGGTGATACCGCAGAGGAACAGGTAGAGCCCGTTGTAGGTGACCCCTGCACCCTCCTCGCCGACGGTGAAGTCGCCGAAGCCGACCAGCAGCAGCGTGACCAGGAGAACCCCGACCAGCGACAGGGCGGCCGAGACGATGAAGCCGCGATAGAGCGCGCCCATGATGTTCTTCGACGGCCCCAGCTTCACGAAGAAGGTGCCGACGATGGAGGCCAGGATGCACACCGCGCCGATGGCCAGCGGGTACACCATCAGGTTGCTCATGATGGCGCTGTCGCTGACGAAGTAGATCGACGCCAGCACCATGGTGGCCACCACGGTCACGGCGTAGGTCTCAAACAGGTCGGCGGCCATGCCGGCGCAGTCACCCACGTTGTCGCCCACGTTGTCGGCGATCACCGCGGCGTTGCGCGGATCGTCTTCCGGGATACCGGCTTCGACCTTGCCCACCAGGTCGGCGC
>JAGQRL010000057.1:0-28519 GCA_020425485.1 Rhodospirillaceae bacterium | reverse complement strand
GTGAAGATGCCGCCGCCGAGACGCGCGAAGATGGAGATCAGCGAAGCCCCGAAGCCCAGCGCCACCAGCGGATCGATCAACCCGCGCCCTTCGGCGCCGAAGGCCTGAAGGATGGTGTAGTAGCCGGCCACCGCCAGCAGGGCCAAACCGGCCACCAGCATGCCGGTGACAGCCCCCGCCTTGAACGACAGCGCCAGCCCCTGTTCCAGCCCCTGGCGGGCCGCTTCGGCCGTTCGCACATTGGCGCGGACCGACACGTTCATGCCGATGAAGCCGGCAGCCGCGGAGAGTGCGGCGCCGATGAGGAAGCCGATGCCCACCGTAAGACCGAGCAGGAACGAGACGATCAGGAAGATCACCGCGCCGACGATGGCGATGGTGGTGTACTGGCGGGTCAGGTAGGCCGTAGCACCTTCCTGAATGGCGTGCGCCACCTCCTGCATCCGTTCGTTGCCCGCACTGGAAGCCAGGACCGCACGTGAGGCCCAAACACCGTAGGCAACCGCGGCACCGCCGCAGATCAGCGCAAAGATAAGGAGAATAATCGACATCGCGGTCATCGGCTTCTCGTGCTTTGTTGTTTTTTGGGTCTGACGAATCAGATGTCCGCTTGCCGGAGGCCGTGATCCTGCGGTCAAGCGCCGCGGACAATGCCAGATGCCCCCGCAAGACGCAACGCAGCGAAGCAAGAGATCGTGTCCCCGCAACCATGCGGCGGCACGCGACGGGGCCTGCCCAATACCTACGGGCACCCATCGGGCCGGCAGCAAGCCCGCCGGCAGCACTACTTAGATGACTACATGGATTTCAAAGGAAACGCTGGCTGACCGTTTGGATCAGGGCATCGCGCACGATGTCGGCCCCCAGCACCTGGTTGGAGACATTGATCAGCCGCCGCTTCACCTGGCGCAGGTCGAGCACGCCGTCATCGGTGATGTCTTCGGCGTTGAGGCTGCCGTAGAGCGCCGTCAGGTGGGCGTCGTTCAGCCGGGGCGCCATGGCGATCACCCGGTCGGCGTCCTCCGCATCGGCCACTTCCAGGGTGATCAGCAGCGAGAAGAACTGCTCGATCCCGTCGTCGCCGATCACCGGCAGCATGATCGGGTTGAACTCGACATAGACGGGGGGTGCATCCGGGTCGTGCTCGGCTTCCGCCGCCGCCGCTTCGTCGGACTCCGCAAAGTACAGCACATAGGCCGCGGCACCGCCGCCAACCAGCAGCACCACCAGAACCAGTAGGATCGCGATCTTGCCCATGGCCGTCCACACTGTCGGAACAGTGCACCATGGGCCGCCAGTGCTGAAGGATCGGTTAACCGAACCTGGCGGGAAACCTGGCGGGGAACCTGGCGGGGCGCGCGGCGGCGCAGCGCCGGCTATGCATGGGTCCAGCCGGCCAGTGGTACGGTGCCGCCGCCGGGCACGCGGAAGATGGCCGTCTCCCCCGCCACCACCCGGCCGATCTCGGTGACGGCGAGGCCGAGTCGGCGGCTCAGCGCCCGCACCTCGCCGCCCAGGTCCGGCGCTGCCGTGAACAGCAGCTCGTAGTCGTCGCCGCCGGCCCAGGCCGCCGCTTCCAGATCGGGGTGGCGGGCCAGCACCGCGGCGGCCGCGCGCGAGCGTGGGAAGCGGGCGACGTCCAGCTCCATGCCGACGCCCGACGCACGGCACAGCTTGGCGGCATCGCCGCCGATGCCGTCCGACAGGTCCATGGCCGCACCGGCCAGGCCGCGCAGGCCGCGGCCCAGCGCCAGCCGCGGTTCCGGCCGGTTGTGGCGTTCCACCAGCGTCGCCACGGCGGCACCGTCGCAGTCGGCAAGCTCGCCGCGGGCACCGGCCAGCCCCAGCACGCCGTCGCCCAGCGTGCCGCTCACCCAAACCTGGTGGCCGACCTGCGCCCCCGCCCGCCGCAAGGCCATGCCCTTCGGACAGCGGCCGATGGCGGTGACCGATACGGTGACCGGCCCCGTGGTGGACACGCTGTCGCCGCCGATCAGGCGGATGCCGAAGCGGCGCTGGTCTTCCGCCAGGGCCTGGGTGAAGCGGCCCAGCCAGGCGTCGTCCTGCTCCCGGCCGAGGGCCAGCGCCAGCAGGTAGAATTCCGGGTCGGCCCCCATGGCCGCGAGGTCCGACAGGTTGGTGCGCAGCGCCTTCTGGGCCAGGATTTCCGGCGGTGTGCCGGCCAGCACATGGCGGCCTTCCACCAGCGCATCCTTGGTTATGACGTATTCCTCGCCGCCGCCGGCCGGCAGCAGGGCGGCATCGTCCAGCAGGTCCAGCGCTTCGGCTGCCCCCTCCGTCAGGGGCTTCAGGAGCTGGTCGATCCTGGCGAATTCATCCATCGGTGGAGGCGGCACCGGCCGGCGCCAGATCGTCCCGCACCCGCCGCGCGATCTTGTCGAGCACCGCGTTCACCATGCCCGGCTCGCGCCCGGCAAAGAAGGCGTGGGTGAGATCGATGTAGTCCTTGATGACGATGCGCGTGGGCGGATCGGCGGCATCCAGCAGTTCCCAGCAGCCGGCGCGCAGGATGGCCACCAGCAGCGTTTCCAGCCGGTCGCGCGACCACGAGCCCTCCAGCGCCCCGTCGACCAGCCCGTCCAGGTCGTCCCGGCGGGCATGGACGCCGCGGACGATGCGGGCGAACAGCGCACGGTCGGGCGGCACCAGTTCCTGGTCGTCCAGGGCCCCTGCGAAGCTGTGGTGGATGCCTTCGGAAATGATGCGTTCCACCGGCGTGCCGGCGATGGCGTGCTGGTACAGCGCCTGCACCGCCGCCAGCCGTGCGGTGCTGCGGCTGGCATTGCCGGCGCTGCGGGAGGAGGAACTCTCCTGGTCAGCCATCGCGCTCAGCTATCCGCCAGCCCGAACTTGCGGCGCAGTGCCAGCATGGCCAGGCAAGCCTCGGCGGCATCGCGGCCCTTGTTCTTCTTGTCCACCGCGGCGCGCACCCAAGCCTGGTCGCGGGTTTCGCAGGTCAGGATGCCGTAGCCGATGGGCACCTGCTCGCACAGTGCGATGTCCTGCAGCCCGCGGGCGCTTTCGGTGCACACATAGTCGTAGTGGGTGGTTTCGCCGCGGATCACGCAGCCGAGCGCCACAAAGCCGTCGTAGCGCGTCGTCAGGTGGCCGTGGCGCTGGCCTTCGATGGCCATGGCGACGGCCGCCGGGATCTCGAACGCGCCGGGCACCGTCACCGTTTCGTAGGTGGCCCCTGCGGCTTCCAGCGCCCGCCGGGCACCGCGGCCCAACTCGTCTGCGATGTCGCTGTAGAACCGCGCCTCGACGATCAGGATATGGGGGCTCGACATGGCCGTGGTTGCCGCTTGTTCGCTGGGATCGCTGCTCGTCATTCCGTCGTCTGCCGTGGGATCGGCCGCTGGTCAATCACGCTGAGCCCGTAGCCGTCGAGCCCAACGATGCTGCGCTGTGTGTTGGACAGCAACACCATTTCACGCACCCCCAGATCGAAGAGGATCTGCGCGCCGACGCCGTAGTCGCGGAGTTGCTGGCCGTCGGGCGTGCCCTCCAGGCGCCGTTGCAGGCGCCGGGTGAGCGCATCGGGGCTGGGTTCGCGCACCACCACCACGACGCCGCGCCCGGCATCGGCAATCATCCGCATGGCCGCCTGCAGGTCGCCGCCGCGGCCGCTGTCGGCATCCTCCAGCACGTCGTCGAGCACGTTGAGCGCGTGCATGCGCACCAGCACCGGGCCGGGGGCGGCGGGATCGCCCTTGATCAGCGCCAGGTGCTCGGCATAGACGGCGCGGTTGGCATAGACCCTGAGCGTCCAGTCGCCGCCGATGCGGCTGGAGAACTTGGTCTCCATCAGCCGTTCCACCAGGGTTTCCCGGCGCCGGCGATAGGCGATCAGGTCGGCGATCGTGCCGATCTTCAGGCCGTGGTACTGGGCAAAGCCGATGAGGTCCGGCAGCCGCGCCATCGAGCCGTCGTCGTTCATGATCTCGCAGATCACGCCCGACGGGTTGAGGCCGGCCAGCCGCGCGATATCCACCGCCGCCTCGGTATGGCCGGCACGCACCAGGGTGCCGCCGTCGCGCGCCATCAGCGGGAAGATATGCCCCGGCGTGGTGAGGTCGCGGCGGTGCTTGTCGGGATCGATGGCCACCTGGATGGTGCGCGCCCGGTCGGCCGCCGAAATCCCGGTGGTCACCCCGTCGCGCGCCTCGATGGAGATGGTGAAGGCCGTCTGGTGGCGGCTTTCGTTGGACTGCGGCAGCAGCGGCAGGCCCAGGTCCTCGATGCGCTCGCGGGTCATCGCCAGGCAGATCAGCCCGCGGCCGTGCTTGGCCATGAAGTTCACGGCATCGGGCGTCGCCATTTCCGCGGGGATCACCAGGTCGCCCTCGTTCTCCCGGTCCTCATCGTCGATGAGGATGAACATGCGGCCGCGGCGCGCTTCCTCGATCACTTCCTCGGTGGTCGATACGAAGGCGCGCAGATCGTTCAGCGCCATGGCATCGGCGTTCATCGCGCCAGGATCCTTTCCACGTAGCGTGCCAGCATATCCGCTTCCAAATTCACCGGGTCGCCGACCGCAAGGCCGCCCAGCGTCGTCTTCGTCCAGGTGTGCTCGATGATGTTGACGCCGAACTGCGCGCCATCGACGTCGTTGATGGTCAGCGACACACCGTCCACGGCGATCGAGCCTTTCTCAGCAAGGTACCGCGCCATCTTGTCCGGGGCGGCAAACACCAGGCGGTGGCTGTCGCCCACCGGGTCCACGGACACCAGCGTGCCCACCGCGTCGACATGGCCGAAGACGAAGTGGCCGCCCAGTTCGTCGCCCACCCTCAGCGAGCGTTCCAGGTTCATTTTCGTGCCCGGCTGCCAGCGCCCCAGGGTGGAGCGCGCCAGCGTCTCCGCCGAAGCCACCACCGTGTAGCCGTCGGCGGCGACGTCGGCAACCGTCAGGCACACCCCGGCATGGGCCACCGACGCCCCTTCGGCCAGCGCCCCGGTCTCGAAGCCGGGGGCGATGCGAAAATGGGTGTCGCCGGCCTCGGTGCGGCTGCGCACCTCGCCGAAATGGGTGACAAGACCGGTGAACATGGGCGGCTTCCAGAAAGCTTCGGGCGGACGGGCGGGAGTGCTGCCCGATCCGATGGAACCGCCTGGCACTCCATCAGGCCGGACAAACGCTCGTGAATTCAACCATCTAGCGCACGACGTTCGACCAGACTCGAACCCGCCTGAGCGGGCCGTGCGCTAGGCGGCGCGGCGCAGATGCTCCATGACATCGTCGCCGATGGCCCGCATGTCCACCCGTTGGAAGCGGGCCAGGTCCGCGATCTGCTCCACCCCCAGCCCGGCCACCGCCGCCACCCCGTCGTGGCCCATCACCGTGGGGGCGCGGAACCACACCAGCTCGTCCACCAGGTCGTCGCGCAGCAGGGTTGCGGCGAGGCGGGCGCCGCCTTCCACCAGCAGCCGGGTGAGCCCGCGGTCCGCCAGCCCGGCAAGCGCGTCGCCCAGGTCCACCATGGCGTCGGCCCCCGGCTTGGCCAGCAGCACGGTAACGCCGGCGCTGCGCAGCGCATCCGCCCGCTCCTTCTGCGCATTTTCCAGGGTGATCACCCAGGTGGGCACGCTGCGCGCGGTGGCGACGATGCGCGCGGTGAGCGGCAGCCGCAGGTGGCTGTCCACAACGATGCGCACGGGCGAGCGATGGGCCAGCCCCGGCAGCCGGCAGGTCAGCTCCGGGTCGTCGGCAATGGCGGTCAGGCTGCCCACCAGGATGGCATCGGCCTGGGCGCGCAGGCCGTGGCCGAGGCGCCGCGCATCCTCCCCCGTGATCCAGCGGCTGGCGCCGGTATGGGTGGCGATGCGGCCATCCAGCGTGGTGGCCAGCTTCAGGGTGACGTGGGGGCGGCCCTGCAGCACGCGGGAGAGGAAACCGGCACTGATTTGCGCCGCCCGCTCGGCATCCCGCCCGACCTCGACCTCGATGCCGGCGGCGCGCATGCGCTCGATGCCGCGGCCGGACACCCGCGGGTCCGGGTCCACCATGGTCACCACGCAGCGGACGATGCCGGCGGCCACCAGGGCATCGGCACACGGCCCCGTCTCGCCGGTATGGCTGCACGGTTCCAGCGTTACATAGGCGGTGGCGCCGCGGGCGCGCTCCCCGGCACGGGCCAGTGCGACGACTTCCGCATGGGGGCGGCCGCCCGGCTGGGTGTGGCCGCGGCCGACGATGCGGCCGTCGGGATCCACCAGCACGCAGCCCACCGCCGGGTTGGGCCAAACCTGGCCGAGCCCGCGTTCGGCCAGAGCCAGGGCGCTCGCCATGAACCGGGCATCGCTGGCGGCATTCGCCCCCATTAATCAGTCTTTAGTTGAAGATGGCCGACGAAGTCGTTGAAATCACCGGGCTCCGTGAAGTCTCGATAGACCGAGGCGTAGCGCACATAGGCCACCTTATCGAGCGTCTCCAGCGCCTTCATGGTCATCTCGCCGATCGCCTTCGACGGGATCTCCGTCTCGCCGGAGCTTTCCAGCTGGCGGACCATGGAGTTGACCACGCGCTCCACCCGTTCCGGCTCCACCGGCCGCTTGCGCAGCGCGATCTGCATGGAGCGGATCAGCTTGTCGCGGTCGAACGGCTCGCGGCTGCCGGTGGATTTCACCACGGTCAGCTCGCGCAGCTGGATCCGTTCGAAGGTGGTGAAGCGGGCGCCGCAGGCCGGGCAGAAGCGCCGCCGACGGATGGCGGAGTTGTCCTCCGTCGGCCGCGAGTCCTTCACCTGGGTGTCGTCATGACCACAGAACGGACAGCGCATCCTCCCCGGCCCCCGCGTTCGCTCAGAAGCCGGAATACACGGGGAACTGCTGGCAGAGCGCCTGCACCCGCTGGCGCACGCCGGCTTCCACCGCGGCATTGTCGTCCGGCGATGCCGCCAGCCCGTCCAGCACCTCCACGATCAGCCGGCCGATCTCCGCGAATTCCTTCTCGCCAAAGCCGCGCGTGGTGCCGGCCGGCGAACCGACGCGCAGGCCGGAGGTGATGGTCGGCTTTTCCGGGTCGAAGGGGATGCCGTTCTTGTTGCAGGTGACGCCGGCGCGCTCCAGGCTCGCTTCGGCCAGCTTGCCGGTCAGCTTCTTCGGCCTCAGGTCGATCAGCGCCAAATGGGTATCGGTGCCGCCCGAGACGATGTCGAGCCCGCCGGCTTCCAGCGTTTCGGCCAGGATCTTGGCGTTGGCCACCACCTGGGCGGCGTAGTCCTTGAACTCCGGCCGCAGTGCCTCGCCGAAGGCCACCGCCTTGGCGGCTATCACGTGCATCAGCGGGCCGCCCTGCAGGCCGGGGAACACCGCGGAGTTGATCTTCTTGCCCAGTTCCGCATCGTTGGACACCACCATGCCGCCGCGCGGGCCGCGCAGGGTCTTGTGGGTGGTGGTGGACACCACATGGGCATGCGGCAGCGGGCTGGGGTGCACGCCGGCGGCCACCAGGCCGGCGAAATGCGCCATGTCCACCAGCAGATAGGCGCCGACGCTGTCGGCAATCTCGCGCATCCGGGCGAAATCGATGATGCGCGGATAGGCCGAGCCGCCGGCGATGATGAGCTTCGGCTGGTGCTCGGCCGCCAGGTCTGCCACCGCCTCGTAGTCGATGCGGCCGTCTTCCTGGCGCACGCCGTAGCCGATGGCGTTGAACCACTTGCCGGACTGGTTGGGCGGCGCCCCGTGGGTGAGGTGGCCGCCGGCCGACAGGCTCATGCCCAGCACGGTGTCGCCCGGCTTCAGCAGCGCCATGAACACCGTCTGGTTGGCCTGGGCGCCGGAATGGGGCTGCACATTGGCGAATTCGCAGTTGAACAGCGCCTTGGCCCGCTCGCGCGCCAGCTCCTCGGCCTCGTCCACGAACTCGCAGCCGCCGTAGTAGCGCCGGCCGGGATAGCCTTCGGCGTATTTGTTGGTGAGCACCGAGCCCTGGGCTTCCAGCACCGCGCGGGAGACGATGTTCTCGCTGGCGATCAGCTCGATCTGGTCCTGCTGGCGACCGAGTTCCCGCCGGATCGCGCCGTACAGCTCGGGGTCCCGGTCACTCAGGCTTTCCTCGAAGAAAGCCGAGGCGGCGTCCGGCTGGTGCAGGGCGGTAACAGACGACATGCTCATGGACCCTCTGGTTGATGGACGCGGCCCCGCTGCGGGACCCCGCGTCGGCTCAAAGCTTGGCGACCCGCCGCTCGTGGCGGCCGCCCTCATACGGTGTGACCAGGAACGCCGACAGGCTGTCCCTGGCGACGGCCTCGCCGATCACCCGGGCGCCGAAGGCAACCACATTGGCGTTGTTGTGCTGGCGCGCCAAGCGCGCCCCCGTCACGTCGTGGCACAGGGCGCAGCGCACCGCACGATGGCGGTTCGCCGCAATGGAAATGCCGATGCCGGTGCCGCAGATGGCGACGCCGCGTTCGGCCCGTCCAGACGCGATGGCTTCCGCCAGGGCGTAGCCGAAATCCGGGTAGTCGACACTCTCCACCGGTGAGTCGGTGCCGAGGTCGAGCACCTTGAAGCCTTGCTCGCGCAAATAGGCCGACAGGACCTGCTTCAGGTAATAGCCTGCATGGTCGGAAGCGATGGCGATCGGCATGTCGGGTTGGCTTGCGCGCGCTGGGTCATCCAAGATCCTGGGGAGGGTGCCCCAAGTATGCCCCCAGGACAAGGCCGCACCCCAACCGATTGGGTGATCCACCAGCGGGAGGCTGGCATGCCGGCGGCCGTCTGTGCTGCTAAACGGTGAGCCCGCGGCGCGGCGGCCGCCCCGGTCCGCCCGGCGAGTCGCCCCCCGGCCCGCGGTTCTGCTTGTTCATCACGTAGCTCAGCTTGGCCAGTGCGATGGCCTTGAGCTGGTCTTCGCCGGCATCGACGGGCCCTTGGATCACCACTTCGGTGCCGGATGCCGCATCGATGGCGCACACCCGCATCACCCGCCCCATGGGCGTGTATTCCAGGATCACTTCACCGGGCTGGGCCACGGCGCGGCCTCACGCGTTACGGCCCGGCGGCGCCCGGCATCCGCTGGCTCACGAATGCCCCCCGCCGAGCTGATAGGCGATGCGGGCGGCCCAGAACTGTTCCAGCCGCACCAGGTTGTCGTTGATGTCCTGCAGCTTCTCCGGCGTCATCTCGACGCCGGCCAGCGCCTCCACATGGCGCTGCAGCATGTCGCCCACCTTCTCGCACAGGGTCAGCCCCTTGGCGGTGACGCGCAGGCGGATGGAGCGGCGGTCGTGCTGGCTGCGCTCCTGCGCCAGATAGCCGTTCTCGACCATTTTACGAACGTTGTAGGACACGTTCGATCCCAGGTAGTAGCCGCGCGCCGTCAACTCGCCGACGGTCAACTCGTCCTGGCCAATATTGTACAAGATCAGCGCTTGGATATTGTTGACATCCTGCATGCCTTGGCGATCGAGCTCCGCCTTGACGACTTCCAGAAAGTGCCGGTGCAGTCGCTCGATCAAGAGAATGCTTTGGTAGTACGGATGCCGCACGCCTCACCTCCAGGTCCATTCCGGGGGGCTGGCGCCTCTGCGTCGTTCCACCGGACCAACAGTCAAACAAATCAACAGGATTCACTTCAAATGTAAAGGATCCTAAGGATATCACCCAGGATCGAAACACTTCGTTAATTCACAATCAGGTCTTTGAAGTCGCCCGGCTCGAAGGCGGCGGAGATTTCCGCATCGGTCACACTGGGCAGATCGGGCGGCTGCCAGCGCGGCTTCTTGTCCTTGTCGATCAGCAGGGCGCGGATGCCTTCGAAGAAGTCGTTGCGGGCCATGCAGGTCTGCATCAGCCGGTACTCCATGGTCACGCAGTCCCGGTAGGCCATTTCCGCGCCGCGCGTCAGCGCCTCCAGCGCCAGCTTCAGGCTGGTGGGGGACATGCGGCGCATGGCGGCGGCGGAGGCGTGGGCCTCCTCCACCTCGGTGGCATCCAGCGCGTCCAGGATCGCCTCCACACTGTCGTGGCCGAAGGCGGCATCGACCCAGGGGCGGGAGGCCGCCAGCTCCGCCGGCCCCAGATCGACGGCGAAGCGGGCCAGCACGCTGTCCACCACGCCATAGGCTTGTTCGCGCGACCAGTCCGCCGTCGACAGCGCGTCCAGCACGTCGCCGATGCGATCGGCGGCCGCCGCATGGGTGCCGTAGCCCACATACATCCCGTCCGGCCCGTCGCAGCGATGCGCCGTCAGCCCGAGGAAACGGCCGACTCGGCCGGGGCATTGCGGCAGGAACCAAGTGCCGCCGACATCGGGGAACAGGCCGATCCCCACCTCCGGCATGGCGAAGGTGGTGCGCTCGGTCACCACCCGGTGGGAGCCGTGCACCGACAGCCCGAAGCCGCCGCCCATGGAGATGCCGTTGACCAGCGACACATAGGGCTTGGGAAAGGTGTGGATCTGGTGGTTGAGGCTGTATTCGCCGATGAAGAAGCTGTGGGTCAGCCCGTAGCCGGCGCCCGCCTTGTGGGCCAGGCCATCCTCGTAGATGGCGATCACGTCGCCACCGGCGCAGAACGCCCGCTCGCCGGCCCCGTGGATGGCCACCGCGGCGATACCGTCATCGGCCGCCCATTCGTCGAGCCGCGGGCGCAGGCGGTCGATCATCGGCAGGGTCAGCGCGTTGAGCGCCTTCGGCCGGTCGAGCGTGATCACGCCGAGCCGCCCCACGACGTCGAAGCCGACGCCGATGCCCTCCCACTCGTCCCATCCGTCGGTCTTGTCGGTCATGCCCAGCCACACAGCGTTTGGTTGCAATCGCCGCGGGTTTAGCCCTTAGGCGCCCTGCCGGGCAATCGCTTGCTGCGGGAAGCCGTGTCAACTAGGGTCCCAGCCTCGGCCATACGGGCTGCCATATCGGCCGAACGAGCACCCGTTTGCGTGATCGGACCATGTCTCCTGCTGCCTTTCCCGGACGCTTTCCCACCACGCGGCTGCGCCGCCTGCGCCAGGCCCCCTGGCTGCGCCGCCTGGCCGCCGAAACCGCGCTGACGGTCGACCAGCTCATCTGGCCCTGCTTCATCCTGCCTGGCGAGAAGGCCCGCGAGCCGGTGGCCTCCATGCCCGGCGTGGCGCGCTACAGCGTCGACCTGCTGGTGGACCAGGTGCGCGAGGCCGCCGATCTCGGCATCCCGGCGGTCGCCCTGTTCCCGGCCACCGAGGCGGACCGGCGCACGCCCGACGGGCGCGAGGCCACCAACCCGGACAACCTGATGTGCCGCGCCATCCGGGCGGTGAAGGCCGCGGTGCCGGAGATCGGCATCATCGGCGACGTGGCGCTGGACCCCTACACCACCCATGGCCATGACGGGCTGATGGATGGCGACACCATCCTCAACGACGAAACGCTGAAGGTGCTGGTCCGCCAGGCCCTGGTAATGGCCGAAGCCGGGCTCGATGTGGTGGCGCCGTCGGACATGATGGACGGGCGCATCGGCGCCATCCGCACCGCCCTCGACGGGGCCGGCCACCGCGGCGTCGTGCTGCTGTCCTACGCCGCCAAATACGCCTCGGCCTATTACGGGCCGTTCCGCGACGCCGTGGGCTCCGGCGCCCGCCTGAAGGGCGACAAGCGCACCTACCAGATGAACCCGGCCAACAGCGACGAAGCGCTGCGCGAGATCGAGCTGGATCTGGCCGAGGGGGCGGACATGGTGATGGTGAAGCCCGGCCTGCCCTATCTGGACGTCATCCGCCGCGCCCGCGAAACCTTTGGCGTGCCGGTGCTGGCCTATCAGGTGAGCGGCGAATATGCCGCCCTCCGTGCTGCATCGGACAACGGCTGGTTGAGCTACGACGCGGTGATGATGGAAACCCTTTCGGCCTTCCGCCGCGCCGGCTGTTCGGGGATCCTCACCTACGCAGCCAAGGATGCCGCACGGATTCTGGCCGGTTCTTCAAGCGGTTGAGTGGCACCGTCGCGCGCGTGCATCCACCCGCATTGTCACAATTAATTCACGAAATGATGGGGAGGTATTAACCCTCCATTAGGCCGCCTCCCCCTACCGTGCCCGCAGCCACACAGTCGGAGCGGCACCAATGGGTTCTAGACGTGGGAACCGGCCGGTCGCACCCGACGACGCCCAGCGCCGACCGGCGTTCGGCGCCGATGAGCCGGGGTTCACCGCCAGCGACCTCGTCATCCGCATCCCCGCCCTCACCCGCGCCGTCACCAACGGCGAAGCGCTGCGCCTGTTCGCGGACCATCCCGAATGGCCCTGCCTGGCGGTGGTCGATTCCGCCAACCGCGTGCTCGGCATGATGGACCGCACCAGCCTGACCATGACCTTCGCGCGGCCGATCCTGCGCGACCTCTACAACCGCCGGTCGGTGATCCGCCTGATGCACCAGGATTGCCTGATCGTGGAGCTGGACACCGGGCTGGACGAGATCGGCCTGAAGCTGGAGCGCGACAACCCCGGCGCCCTGCTCGCCGGCTTCGTGATCACCGACCAGGGGCGCTATGCCGGGGTGGCCAACGGGCTCACGCTGATGTCCAAGGCGCTGGACCAGGCGCGGCTGCGCAGCGCGGCCCTGGAACGGGCGCGCAACTCCGCGGAGGCGGCGAGCGAAGCCAAGGGCATGTTCCTTGCCAATATGAGCCACGAGATNNCGCACCCCGCTGAACGGCGTGCTGGCCAACCTGGAGCTGCTGAAGCTCTCCCGCCCCGATCCCGAACAGGTGGAACTGGTGGAAGCCGCCGACCTGGCGGCCCAGACCCTGCTCGGCCTGATCGGCGACGTGCTCGACTTCTCCAAGATCGAAGCCGACCGGGTGGAGCTGGAGCTGATCCCCACCAGCCTGCGCGATCTGGCCACCACCTCGGTTGCCCTGCTGCGCTCCCAGGCGGCCACCAAGAACCTGCGCATGTCGGTGCACATCGATCCCGATGTGCCGGCCACCGTGCTGGCCGACCCCCACCGGCTGCGCCAGGTGCTGATCAACCTGTGCGGCAACGCGGTGAAGTTCACCCAGTCCGGCGGCGTCTTCGTGACGGTGCGGCGGCTCGGCGGCGACGGCGCGCCGTGCACGCTGCGCATCGCCGTGCACGACACCGGCATCGGCCTCGATCCGGCGCGCGCGGCGACGCTGTTCGACCCCTTCACCCAGGCCGACGGCTCCACCACCCGGAAGTTCGGCGGCACCGGGCTGGGGCTCGCCATCTCCAAGCGCCTGGTGGAGCGCATGGGCGGCAGCATCCATTGCGCCGGCCAGCCCGGCAACGGGGCCTCCTTCTGGGTCGACCTGCCGGTGCAGCCGGTCGATGCCGGGCCGCGGCAACCCGCCGCCATCGCCAGCCTGCGCGTGCTGCTGACGGCCGATTGCCCCTCCCAGGTGCACGCCATGGAGGAGCAGCTTGGCGGCTTCGGCGCCTTCGTCACCGTGGCCGCCCCGCTCGCCTACGGGATTTCCACCTTCGATCGCCCCGACGATCCGCGCCGGCTGTTCGATGCCGTGGTGGTGCGCATCGCCGGCGGCGGCCTGCCGCCGCTGCTGGTGCTGCCGGGCGGCACCCCCAGCGTACCCGGCATCCTGGTGGCCGAGGCGCCGGACCTCGACCTGCGCCGCCGCGCCTACGCCAACGGGTATGACGCCGTGCTGCCGGCCGACGCGCCGGTGAGCCACCTGGCCCATGCCATCGCCACCGCCGCCGGGCGTGCCCACGGCCGCTCCCCCTCGGCGACCAGTGCCGCCGACCTGGAGGCGCGGGTGGAGCGCCTGCGCGACCTTGCCGAGGGCAGGCGCGTGCTGGTGCTGGAAGACAACCCGATGAACCAGACGGTGGTGCGCCGCCAGCTCGGCAAGCTGGGCATCGCCCACGACATCGCCGGCAACGGCGCCGATGGCCTCACCCGCTTGGCGCAACACCGCTACGCGCTGGTGCTGGCCGACGGCCATATGCCGGGCATGGACGGCTACGAGTTCACCCGCCGGGTGCGCGCCGCTGAAGCCTGCGGCGACCGGGGCGATCGCCTGCCCGTGGTGGCGATGACGGCCAACGCCATGGTCGGCGAAGCGGAACGCTGCCGCCAGGTGGGCATGGACGATTTCCTCGCCAAGCCGGTGACGCTGGTTGCCCTGGCCAGGAAGCTGGAAGCCTGGCTGGCGCCCGATCCCCACGCGGCTGCCAGGGAGGCCGCGGCCAATCCCGCCGATCCGGTGGCGAGCGCTGGGTCCCAGCCGGCGGGGTGCTGCGCCACGGTCGACAGCGTGATCGACCTGGCGATCCTGAAGGAGATCCTCGGCAGCATCGATGCCGGTGCGGTGTGCGAGGTGCTGAAGTGCTTCTCCGACACCATCGACGAGCTGGCCCGCGACATGCGGATCGCCGCCGCGGCGGGCGACCGCATCCGCCTGCGCGACTGTGCCCACGCCGCCAAGGGGGCCGCCTACAATGTGGCTGCCCGCGAGTTCGGCACCCTGTGCGAAACCATTGAGGAGCGGGCCGGCGACGGGGATTGGCCGGACCTCCGCCAGATGGTGGAGCGTGCGGGCCTGCTGGCCGGCTGCCTGCGCGATGAGATCGCCCGCATGGTGCGGGTACCCGAGGCCGCTTGCGGTTCAGCTTGCGACGTTGCCGCCCAGCCGCCGGAGTAGCACCCGGTCATGGGCCGGGGCGGCGTGCCCGGCCTGGTGAAACCCCACATGGCCGCCGCCGGCAAACAGGCACGGCTGCAGCCGCGGCAGGCCGGCCCAATCCACCGCGCGATACATGCTGAGCGGGATCCACGGATCGTCGGCCGCGTGCACCAGCAGGGTGTCGACGCCGATGGCCCCCAGCCGCGGGGCAGCCGAACACTGGCTATAGTAGCGCTCCACCGTGCCGAAGCCGTTCCACGGCGCGATCAGGGCATTGTCGAAGCCGCGCACCGTGCGCGACTTGAGCGCCGCCGCCGTCAGCGCCTCCGGTGCCGCCGATCCCCGCAGCTCGCGCTTCATGTCCGCCAGGATCGCCGCCTGGTAGACGCGGTTGCGGGGGCGCTGCATGCAGATGCTGGTGGCCATCAGGTCGAGCGGGGCGGAAACCGCCATGGCCAGCTTCAGCGGCGTGGCGGTGCCGACATCGGCCAGGTGGTTGAGCAGGATGCTGGCGCCCAGCGAATAGCCCACGGCCACCCGCACCTCGCCGATGCCGGCGGCGGCCAGCCCGGCGATGGCGATGGCCACATCGCCGCCGCGCCCGGCGTGATAGTGCTGCCCGCAGGTGGCGCGCGAGGGGCCAGCACCGCGCAGGTTCAGCCGCACCACCCGCCGGCCCGCCTGCACCAGCAGGCGGGCGGTGGCGCGCATATAGGGGCTGTCCTCGCACCCCGTCAGGCCGTGCAGCAGCAGCACCAGGCCGTCGGCGGCGGCCCCGCCCCCGGTTGCGGCCATGGACCGGGCGGGTTCGTCCAGCAGCGCCAGCAGGCGGTCGCCGGTGCCGTCCTTGCACGGGATTTCCAGCCGCCGCGGCGCCCCGGCCGGCGGTTTCGGCCCCTGCCCCAGCCGGTCCAGCGCGGTGTTGCGGACAGTCTGCAAATCGCCCGTGAGCCAGGGAAACCGGGCCCGGAACGCCAGCAGATCCGCTGCGGTCACGCCGTCACGTGGGGCACGGGATAGCCCGGATCACGGAGCTTCCAGGAAGCCCGCCACCGCCGCCACCTGATCGTCGGACATCAGCATCGGCGCATGCCCGCAATCGGGAACCTCCACCACGGTGGCGCGCGGCCCGCGCTCGGCCATCTGGCGGGCGGTGTCCACCGACAGCAGGTCCGACGACGCGCCCCGCAGCACCAGCACCGGGCAGGTGATGCGGTCGTAGATCGCCCACAGGTCCACATCCTCGATCGGCGTGGTCTTGAACACGTCGCCGATGCCGGGATCGTAGGCCAGCCCCAGGGTGCCGTCGTCCAGCTTGCGGAAGCTGTGGGTCGCCATGATGCGCCACTGCGCGTCCGACAGCCGGCCGAACGGCGCGTGCACGTCGCGCAGATAGGCTTCCAGCTCCGCCAGCCCCTTGAAGCGCGGGTCCTTGCCGACATAGCCGGAAATCCGCTGCAACGCCGCCGCCGGCACGAACGGCCCGACATCGTTGAGCACCAGCCGGCGGATCGGCGATTTCGGCAGGGAGGCCAGCATCATGCCGATCAGCCCACCCATGGAGGTGCCCACCCAGTCCACCGCCTCAGCGAAGGTGCGGGCCATCAGGCTCCCCATGTCGGCCATGTACTGGGGATAGGTGTAGAGGCTGGCATCGGGCAGCCAGTCGCTGCGGCCGCGCCCCACCACGTCGGGGCAGACCACCCGCCGGCTTTCCGCCAGCCGCTCGGCGATCACGTCGAAGTCGCGGCTGTTGCGGGTGAGCCCATGGACGCAGACCGTCACCAGGTCGGACTCCGGGTCGCCGCGGTCGGTATAGAACATCCTGTGGAACCCGGCGGTCCCCAGGCACGGGCAGTAGCTTTCGAACATCCTCGTTACTCCCAACCCGGCGCTCCGGGTCACCCCAGGGCCGGCAGCCCGGCACGCTGGCGCAGATCCGGATCGCGGACATCGATCTCTTCGCCGCTCAGGTCGTCGCCGGCGCCGCTGGCCAGCCACACCATGAACCGCGCCGGTTCCTCCGGCGGCGCCAAATCCTCCCGGCGCAACTGGCTCACCCGATTGATGCCGGACGCGCGAATGGCCACCTGCATCTCGGTATCCACCACGCCCGGGCGGAAGCCGAAGGCGCGAATGCCGCCGGGGCCTTCTTCCAGCGCGATGGAGCGGGTGAGCATGGCGAGCCCGGCCTTGCCGGCGCAATAGGCACTCCATCCCTCCAGCGGATTGCCGGCCGCCCCGCTGCTGACGTTGATCACCGCCCCCTGGCTGTCGCGCAGGGCCGGCAGGGCGGCGTGGATGGCCGCATAGGCGCCCACCAGATTGATCTGGATGGCGCGCGCCCAGGCCGCAGGGGCCGCCTTGCCGAAGCGGGCAATGGGCTCGATCACGCCGGCACAGTTGATCAGCACGTCGAGCCGGCCGAAATCGCCCAGCACGGCAGAGGCCGCCTCGGCCACCATGTCGGCATCGGCAACATCGGCCCGGTAGGCGCGCGCACGGGTACCGGAGGGATCCAGCCGCTCCGCCACGCTGCGGCAGGCATCGAGGGAACGGGCCGACAGCGCCACCGCGTAGCCGGCCTGAAAGAACGCCGCGGCCGCCGCCGCGCCAATGCCGCGGCTGGCCCCGACGATCCATACGACAGACGGGGTTTGGGTCATCATGGCTCCACGCTGCCACAGCCCCGCGCCATTTGGGAGTCCGCGGGGGTCCCGGTTTTGCTAGGGTCAGGCCCCCGCTCCACGAGCTAACACCGGGAAGTGAACCCGCGTATGGTTTGGATTCTGCGACTGATGATCTTCATCGGTCTGGCCGTGCCCGTCGCCGGCATCGCCGGCTACTTCTGGCTGTCCGGCAGCGTGCCGGACCTCGACCGCACCGTGGCGGTGGACGGGCTGTCGGCCCCCGTGCAGGTGGTGCACGACCCCCATGGGGTGCCCCACATCTATGCTGCCGACATGCACGATGCCTATTTCGCGCTGGGCTATGTGCACGCGCGCGACCGCATGTGGCAGATGGACGCCCGCCGCCGCCTGGCCACCGGCCACCTGGCGGAGATCGCCGGCGACCCGGCGCTTGGCATCGACCGGCTGATGCGCACCCTGGGCATGGCCCAGCTTGCCGAAGCCAGCTACGCCACCCTGCCCCCCGAGGTGCAGCAGGCGCTCGACGCCTACAGCAATGGCGTCAACGCCTGGCTGGCGAACCGCGAAGGGCCGCTGCCGCCCTCCTTCTTCCTGCTCGGCTACGAGCCCGCCCCCTGGACCCCGGCCGACACGCTCGCCCTGGAGCGGCTGCTCGCCCTGCAGCTTTCCGGCAACTACCGCGACGAATTGCTGCGCGCCCGCCTGATCGCGCTGCTGGGCGAAGCGCAGGCGGCCGATCTGTTCCCCGAAGGCGCCGACGTGCTGGTGAGCATCGACCACGCAGCGCTGGACGGGCTCTACCAGCGCACGCTCGCCGGGCTGGAGGCGGTGCCGAGCGCCACCGGCGCCTCCAATGTCTGGGCCTTGTCCGGCGCCCGCACGCAAACCGGTGCACCGCTGCTGGCCAACGATCCCCATCTCGGGCTGACCATCCCGATCCAGTGGTACCTCGCCCATATCGAAACCCCGGAACTGACGGTGACCGGCGCCACCATGCCCGGCGCCCCCTTCACCATCCTCGGCCACAACCGCTCGCTCGCCTGGGGGCAGACCACCACGGGGGCGGATGTGGAGGACCTCTTCCTGGAGCGCATCGACCCCGACGACCCCGACCGCTACCTGACGCCGGACGGCAGTGCCGCCTTCGAGACGCGCACCGAGACCATCGTGGTGGACGGGGAGCCCGAGCCGCTGACCATGACCGTGCGCACCACCCGCCACGGCCCCGTCGTCTCCGATCTGGAACAGCCGGAGATCGACGCCGTGCGCGAGGACGACACGGTGGTGGCGCTGGCCTTCACCGGGCTGGACCCGGAAAGCGTGGTGGCCACAGCCCTCTATCGGCTCAACCGGGCCGAAACCGTCAGCCAGGCCATCGATGCCCTGGCCGATTGGCGGGCACCGGCCCAGAACATCGCGCTGGCCGATGCCGACGGCGCGATCGCCCTGACGACGCCCGGCCGCTTTCCGCTGCGCCGGTCGGGCGACGGGCTGCTGCCGGTGCCCGGCTGGTCTGGCGACTACGACTGGGAAGGCTACGCCGCCTATGCGGACCTGCCGCGCACCATCGACCCGCCGTCCGGCCAGGTGCTCAACGCCAACAATCCGGTGGTCGGTCGCGACTATCCGGTGCTGATCACGGGATATCCCTACGAGCCCGACTATCGCGCGCGCCGCATTGCCGAGCTGCTGGACGATCCGGCGTCGGGCACCGTCGCCGGGGCGGAGGCGATGATGCTGGATACGGTGTCGCCGGCCGCGGCCGATCTGCTGCCGCTGCTGCTCGACACCGAAGCGACGGACGCCGCCGCGGCCGATGCCCTGGCGCTGCTGCGCGACTGGGACTTCCGCATGGACCGCGACCGGCCGGAACCGCTGATCTTCACGGCCTGGCTGCGCCAGTTGAACCGCCACCTCTATGCCGACGAGCTGGCCGAGCTGTTCGTCGACTACTGGCACCTGCGCCCGCGCACCGTCCGCCACATGCTGACGGAAGCCCAGCAATGGTGCGACGTGCTGGCCACCGAGGCGGTGGAAACCTGTGCGGACATCACCCGCGATGCGCTGGCCGAAGCCATCGCCGAGCTGGCGGAACGCTATGGCGACGATCCCACCGACTGGCGCTGGGGCGACGCCCATGTGGCGGTGTTCCCCCACCAGGTGGTGAGCCTGATGCCCCTCGTCGGCAGCTTCTTCACCAATTCCGTGGAGGCCGATGGCGGCAACTTCACGCTCAACCGCGGCGCCACCCCGATCGTTTCAGCCGAACGCGCCTTCCAGGATGTGCACGGTGCCGGCTACCGGGCGGTGTACGACCTGGCGGACCTCGGCCGCTCGCAGTTCATGATCGCCACCGGCCAGTCGGGCAATCCGCTGTCGCCCTATTTCGACGACCTGATCGAACCCTGGCGGGACGGCCAATGGCTGACCCTGGGCGCCCCGCCGGAGGAGCTACAGCAAACCTCCATCGGCACCCTCACCCTGCGACCGGAATCCTAGAGCTAACCGCCATGACCCTTGCCAGCCTGCTTCTGTTCGCCTCGGTCTACTTCGCCGTGGTCGCCCTGCCGGGACCGGTGGTGACGGCACTGGTCGCCCGCACGCTGGCGCGCGGGCCGGCCGAGGCGCCGGCCTTCATCGCCGGCGTGGTCACCGGATCGCTGATCTGGTTCACCTTGGTGGCGGCCGGCCTGTCGGCCCTGGCGGCCCAGTTCGGCACGCTGTTCCTGGCGATCCGCTACGCCGGGGCCGCCTATCTGGTCTATCTGGCCTGGAAGCTGTGGACATCGGCCGGCCGTACGGTGGTCGCCCCGGTGGATCGGGCGCCGGAAGGCCGGGGCCGCATGTTCCTCACCGGGCTGGCGATCAACCTGGGCAACCCCAAGGCCCTGGTGTTCTTCGTGGCGCTGCTGCCGTCGGTGGTGGATATGGCGGTGCTGACCCCGCTGGGGGCCGCGGAGATGGCCGGCGTGATCGTCGTTGTCGTGTCCGGCGTGCTCACCGACTACGCGGTGGCGGCCGCCCGGGCGCGCCGGCTGTTCGCCTCGCCGCGCGCGGTGCGGCTGGTCAACCGGGGCAGCAGCGTCGCCCTGGTGGGGGCGGCCGCGGCCATCGCCGCGCGGTAGCTGGGTCTGGGGGCGGTCCCGGCCCGCTCCCCCGCCCGCCTCAGGCGTCCGGCAGGTCCACCTCCGGCGGGGCGGAACCGTAGCGTCCCAGATGATAGGTCAGCGCCGCCACATCCCGGCGCAGCCAGCCCACCTTCGCCACCTGGCCCAGGATGATGGCGTGGTCGCCCGCCTCGTGGTCGGCGACGATGCGGCAGTCCAGCGCTGCCACGGCTTGGCTGAGGATCGGCGCCCCGGTTTCCCAGGTGGTCTGCGCCACCGTGTCCCAGTCCAGCGCGCGGGCGGCACAGGCCTGGGCCACCGGGACCTGGTCGGCCGCCAGAACGCTGACGGCGAACACTCCGGCCCGGCGGAAATCCAGCAATGCGCGCGAGCCCAGCCCGATACATAGGGAGACTATGGGTGGGATCAGCGAGACCGAGGTGAAGGAGTTCACCGTCAGGCCCGACGGTGCCCCTTCCTCGTCCAGCGAGCAGACGATGCAGACCCCGGTGGCGTAGGCGGACATCACCGAGCGGAACTCGGTCGGGGTCACGGCAGTGCCGCGAACCTCGGCTTCGCTGCGGGCTCCCGGCTCTGCCGGAGGATGGATGGGCTGATTTCTCACGGGTCCTCGCAGGCGCGACGGCGGCGGCCGAAAGCGTGGCCGGCTTCGCAGCCACAATTGGCCACCCGCGCGCCAGGCTCAAGTGCCCAACAACCAATCGACGCGATCAGTGTCAATCGGACCTAGGACGCCTTTTAGGAGGATCTTAACGAAAACCCGACAGGGTTAATGCCAGCGCTCCACCCCTACCGACCGCTGCAACGGACCAAGCCATGCTGCTCATCGTCGGAGCCCTCGTCGTCATCCTCTGCACCCTCGGCGGCTATACCGCCCTGGGCGGCCACCTGGCCGTGCTGGTGCAGCCGTTCGAAGTGGTGATCATCGTCGGCTCCGCCATCGGCGCGTATATCATCGCCAACCCCAAGAACGTGTTGAGCAAGACCGGCAAGGCGCTCGGCATGGCCTTGGGCGGCAAGCGCTACAGCAAGGAACAGTACCTGGAGCTGCTCAGCCTGCTCTACCAGCTGTTCAAGGTGGCGAAGACCAAGGGCATGCTGACCTTGGAGCAGCACATCGAGAAGCCGGACACCAGCTCCATCTTCCAGCAGTTCCCGGGCATCTATCAGAACCCCGTGGCGCTTACCTTCATCTGCGACTATCTGCGCCTGATGTCGCTGGGATCGGAGGATCCGCACACCCTGGAAGACCTGATGGACGAGGAGATCGAAACCGCCCACGAGGAATCGCTCCAGGTCTCCACCGCGCTGCAAACCATGGCCGATGCCATGCCGGCGCTGGGCATCGTCGCCGCCGTGCTGGGCGTGATCAAGACCATGGGCGCCATCACCGAACCGCCGGAGGTGCTGGGCCACCTGATCGGCGGCGCCCTGGTGGGCACGTTCCTCGGCGTGTGGATTTCCTATGGCTTCCTGGCACCCATCGCCAGCTCGCTGAAGGCGATGTCGGACGCCCAGATCAAGTACTTCCAGTGCATCAAGGCGGGGCTGCTGGCCCATCTGCACGGCTATGCCCCGGCGGTGTCCATCGAGTTCGCGCGCAAGGTCCTGTTCTCCGAGGTCCGGCCCGATTTCTACGAGGTGGAGGAGACCACCCAGGCCCTGCCGCCGGCTGCCTGATGCCCGGTAGGGAGTGCCCGGCATGACGCTGAACGCCCCCATCATCATCAAGAAGAAGAAGAAGGGCCACGGCCACGGCCACCATGGCGGTGCGTGGAAGGTGGCCTATGCCGACTTCGTGACGGCGATGATGGCGTTCTTCCTGCTGCTCTGGCTGCTCAACGTGACCACCGACGAGCAGCGCCGCGGCATCGCCGACTATTTCGATCCGGCCTCGGCCTCGCGCACCACCAGCGGTTCCGGCGGTGTGCTGGGCGGGCTGACCGTGGGCACGCCCGGCCACATGTCCAGCCCCAGTGCGGAATTCAGCCTGGAACACGCCGTGCCCGGCCGTGCTGAACCGGTGGAGGACAGCCACACCATCGCATCCGGCGAAGTGGACGAGCCGACCGACGATCCCGGCGAAAACACGCCCCAGGACACGGCAGCCGCCGAGCCGCCGGACCCGGAGGTCGACCCCGGCGCCGCTGTCGAGGAAACCGCCGAGGCGGCGGCCGAATACCTGTCCAACTTCGCCCAGGCGCCCGCCGGCGAGCGGGCCGAGGCCATCGAAGCCTTGCGCGAGGAACTGGGCGAGCAGCAGTTCCGCCAGGTGATGGCGCAGATGGAGCACGAGCAGTTCACCGAAGCCGCCGAAGAGATCCGTGCGGCCATGCGCGCCAACAGCGGCCTGGCGCTCGACGAGTTCGACAGCAACCTGGTGATCGAGGAGATCCCCGACGGCCTGCGCATCCAGATCCTCGACCGCGACCAGGCGGCGATGTTCCAGAACGGCAGTGCGGAGATGATGGGCCATACCCGCGAGCTGATGCGCGTGGTGGCCGAAGCCATCGCCCCGCTGAGCAATGAAATCTCCATCAGCGGCCACACCGATTCGCAGCCCTTCCGCGACGGCAGCACCTACGACAACTGGGACCTGTCGGTGGACCGGGCCAACGCCAGCCGCCGCACGCTGGTTGATTTCGGCATCCCGCCCGATCGCATCGCCAATGTGGTGGGGCTGGCGGATACCCAGCCGATGTTCCCGGAAAACACAGCCGATCCGAGAAACCGGAGGATCTCCATCGTCCTGCTCAGCAATGCCGTTAGCCTCGATACCTCGCCGCGTCTTTGAGCTGCGGCGGCCGTACAGTTGACCGGGCTTCGGCGCCGGGCCATCTTTAGGTTGAGACTGTGGGTGCAGGGGGCCCACGACGGCATGATTTTGACACCTGGCATTGGGCCAATCGACAGCTTGGCGGCCGCACTTCGGCAAGTGCGGGTGCGCCACGCGTTGTCCCTCGCGATGCTGGGCTGAGCCGTCATGTCGCTGATCCAACCCGACGTTACCCGGCTGCACCATTTCTTCCGGTCGGGGCCGATGCCGTGCCCCTATCTCGCCGGCCGCGTCGAACGCAAGCTGTTCACCCGGCTGAGCGGGGCCGATGCCAGCGACCTCAACTCCCAGCTTTCCACCGCCGGGTTCCGGCGCAGCCACGACATCGTCTACCGCCCGGTGTGCCAGGGCTGCGTGGCCTGCGTGCCGGTGCGCATCCCGGCGCGCCGCCTGAAGCTGAACCGCACCCAGCGGCGCATCAACAAGGCGAATGTCGATCTCGCCATCGTCGAACGGCCGCCCCACGCCACGCCGGAGCAGTACCAGCTGTTCATGCGCTACCAGCGCGACCGCCACGGCGAGAGCGATATGGCGCGGATGTCGCGCGCCGATTTCGAGGCGATGATCGAGGAAGGCAACGCCAGCGCCCGCCTGTTCGAGTTCCGCCGGCCGGACAACGTGCTGCTCGGCGCCATGCTGGCCGACCGCCTGGCCGACGGCTTCTCCGCCGTCTACAGCTTCTTCGAGCCCGGCGATACGCGGCGCAGCCTCGGCACCTACATGGTGCTGGCGCTGGTGCAGATGGCGCTGCACGAGAACACCGAGAACGTCTATCTCGGCTACTGGATCGCCGACTGTCGCAAGATGTCCTACAAGACCTCGTTCCAGCCGCTGGAGGCTTTGGGCCCCGGCGGTTGGCACGACATGACGCCGGCGGCAGCCGCCCCGGTGGGCCCGCCAGCGATGGCGGCGGCCGAAGGTTAACGCCCTCCGGCATCCCTGCGATTGTTTAACAGGCACATTCCGGCTATTTCTCAAGGCAGGCGGCCCCTGGCGGCCACCGACAACGCATGTGCAAGAACACTCTTAGGGAGGACCGCAAGTTGACTGTCGAACGCCGCAAATTCCTTCTTGGCGCAGCCGCCGCCGGTGTCGGCGGAGCCGCTGCCGCTGCTTCCAGCTTCCCGCGCCCGGCGATCGCCCAGGATCGCCGCGAATGGCGCATGGTCACCACCTGGCCGGCCAACTTCCCCGGGCTGGGCACCGGCGCCAACCTGCTGGGCGAATACATCACCTCCGCGTCGGACGGCCGGCTCAGCGTGTCGGTCTACGGTGCCGGTGAAATCGTGCCGGCCTTCGAGGCCATGGACGCGGTGCAGAACGGCACCGTGGAGATGGGCCACGGCGCGCCCTACTACTGGAAGGGCAAGGAAGACGCCAGCCAGTACCTGGCCGCCGTTCCCTTCGGCATGAGCGCCCAGGAAATGAACTCCTGGTACCAGTACGGCGGCGGGCAGGAACTGGCCGACCGGGTGTACGAGCGGATGAACACCAAGTTCTTCCCGTCCGGCAACACCGGCACCCAGATGGGCGGCTGGTTCAACGTCGAGATGAACACGCTGGAAGACTACAACGGCCTGAAGATGCGCATCCCCGGCCTCGGCGGCGAAGTGGTCGCGGCGGCCGGCGGCACCGTGGTCAACCTGCCGGGCGGCGAGATCCTGCCGGCCCTGCAGTCCGGCGCCATCGATGCCACCGAGTGGGTGGGCCCGTACAACGATCTGGCCTTCGGCCTCTACCAGGTGGCCCAGTACTACTACTATCCGGGCTGGCACGAGCCGGGCACGGTGCTGGACAACTTCATCAACCTGGATGCCTGGAACGACCTGCCCGACGACCTGAAGGCGATCGTCGAGCACGCCAACCGGGCGGTGAACCAGATGGTGCTCAGCGAGTTCGTGGCGCGCAACAACCAGGCGCTGCGCACGCTGATCGACGAGCACGGCGTGGAGCTGCGCCGCTTCCCCGACGAGCTGCTGCAGGGCCTCGGCGCCCTGGCCGGCCAGGTGATCACCGATCTGGCGTCGGCCGATCCGCTGAGTGCCGAAGTGCTGCAGTCCATGGCGGAGTTCCGCTCCACCGCCATCCAGTGGGCGAATGTGTCGGAACTGGCCTTCGCCTCGGCCCGCGCGCTGGACTACCAGTGGGTCCAGCTCTGAGCTGAGCCAAGCCTGATCGCCCGGCCGCAAGGCGGGGTGCGACGTCGAAGGGCGGGGAAGTTTCCCCGCCCTTTTTCGTTGCCCGGGACACCGTTGCCGAGCCGAGGGATCGGCTATTGGCAGACCACGTCCATCACCGTTTCCACCACATAGGAGGTGGCACCGGGGCCGTCCGGCGGAATGGCTTCCAGCACCACCGTCGCCTGGCAGGACCGGGTTTCCACCTGGAAGGTCAGGTCCCGGAGCGAGCGGATCGAGGTGATGGCGCCATGCACACGCGCCCCCAGCTCCTCGGAGTCCAGGATGGCTTGGATCTGCCGCACCGAATCCCAGTAGGGTGGCAGGGCCGCGACGCTGCTGGCCGTTACTGCCGCCAGCACCGCGGGTACAACAAATAGGTGGCGAAACATTTTCAAACCCTCCGCACCTATCGCCAATTTACCGGAAACTTATAGCAAATCTCACTCGATACGTCAATAAACGCCGATTTTACCAAGTAACAGACAAGATATGCGGCCCGCACTACTTGTTAGATTTTAGCTATTCACAGCCGGATTGCGCGCCGCCGATGGTGCCGGCCAGCCCGCACCGCGGCGCGGACACAGAAAAAGGGCGGGGTCTGCCCCCGCCCTTCTCCACCTGTTGGCCGGTGCCGCCTCGGGCAGCCGCCGATCAGACCGTGCCTTAGCGCGCCTGCAAACGCTCCGACCCCACCCACTCGTTGTAGTCGGAGCTGTAGCCGTCGTAGCTCACCTTGCACTCGCCGGTGTCCGACGGTCCGTCTTCCACCATGCCGGGATACCAGGTGCCGTTGGATTCGATCAGCACCGGGGTGCCGGAAAGGCACAGGTTCGGGGCTTCCGCCGGGGCTGCCGGCTGCTCTGCCGGCTGTTCTGCCGCCACCGTGGCGGCGGGCACGGCGGCCGCCACACCTTCCGGCAGCGCCAGGCCGGACAGATTGATCTCCGCCACCGGCGTGTCGCCGAAATAGAGGGTGGCCGAGGCGATGCCGGCGGGCACCGACCAGATCATGTCCTCGGTTCCCGATGAGCCCACGTTCACGCTGTTGAACTGGTGGGCCATCACGAAATCCATGAAGCGCTCGCCGATCCGCCCGGTTTCGCGGCCCGAGGGATCGAGCAGATGGAAATCCTGGGTGTGGAAATAGAAGCGCTCCTGGCCCCGCGGATCGTTGGCCCGCTGGCCGGCGATCTCCACCTCCATTTCCAGGAACACGTTGCCCGCCGGGGCGGTGATGGTTCCCGTCACGTCCTGGTCGGACTGCCGGCGCGATACCGGCACTTCGGCAAGGTAGCTGGCGTTGAGCACCTGGAAGGTGGCGAAATCCGCCGCCACCGGCGCTTCGGTCGCCGCCGGTACGGTGAGGGTGGCGGACACGGACTCGCCGATCGCAAACACCACGGACGGCGTGCCGGCCGGGATCTGGAAGATCGCCTGATAGATCAGGTCGCGATCCTCGCTCGGCCAACCGTTCGGGCGCGACGCCGACGGCGACGAGGCCGTGAAGTGGTACATGCCGTAGTAGTCGTAGGAACCGACCGGGTTGAGCTGGGTGCCGTCCGGCAGCGTCACCGTCACGTCGCGGGACGATGCGCTGAAGCGCGTCACCGTGTCGGACCACGGCACGTCGAACACGCCGCGGACATCGAGGAAGACCATGCCGTCGGTGGCCAGGGTTTCCGGGTGGCAGCACGGCCGGCCATCGCGTTCGTGCCAGTTCACCAGCGACGGATATGCATGGGTTTCCATGCTGATTACCGAGAGGTCCTGTGCCTCCGCCGCCTGCGGGCCGAACGCCGCCAGTACAGCGGCAACGCCCAGGCCCCCCGCCATCAAGCCGAGATTGCGCATGGTGGTTGGTCTCCTGTTTTGCTCAAGAGTCTTGGTGGCGCGGCACAGTGGCTAGCCCCGTGCCGTCATCTTGGCGGGAGATGCGGTCCCGCGGGGCCGCCCCGTCACACGAAGCTCGTCACACGAAGCTGGGCAGCCAGGTGGCGAGGCCGGGCAGGCTCGCCAGGATCCCCAGCATGATGAGCTGGATGATCACGAAGGGGATGATGCCCTTGTAGATGTCCATGGTCGGCAAGCTGGGCGGTGCCACCCCGCGCAGATAGAACAGGGCGAAACCGAAGGGCGGCGTGAGGAAGGAGGTTTGCAGGTTGAGGGCGATCATCACCCCCAGCCACACCGGGTCGATGTCCATCATCAGCAGCACCGGGCCGACGATCGGCACCACCACGAAGACGATCTCGATGAAGTCGAGGAAGAAGCCCATCACGAACATCAGGGCCATCACCACCAGCACCGCGCTGAAGGTGCCGCCCGGCATGTTCGACAGCACGTCGCGCACGATGGCTTCGCCGCCGAGCCCACGGAACACCAGGCTGAAGACCGACGCCCCCAGCAGGATCACGAACACCATGCAGCTGATCTTCAGCGTCGAGCGGCTGACGATGCGCAGCACCTCGATGCTGAACTGGCGGCGGAAGGCCGCCAGGATGGAGGCACCCACGGCCCCCACCGCGGCCGATTCCGTCGGCGTGGCGATGCCCGCCAGGATCGAGCCCAGCACGGCGACGATCAGCAGCGTCGGCGGCACCATCACCACCGCCACCCGGTGGCGCATACTGCGCTGCTCGTCGGGGTCCGGCTCCAGGGCCGGGGCCGCCTTCGGCCGGGTGATGGCGATGAAGATCACCCAGGCCATGTACAGCACCACCAGGCACAGGCCCGGCAGGAAGGCGCCGGCGAACAGGTCCACCACCGACACCGGCTCCGGCGCGTAGTTGCCGACGGCGAGCTGCGCCTGGGTGTAGGCGCCCTGCAGGATGTCGCCCAGCAGCACCAGCACGATGGAGGGCGGGATGATCTGGCCCAGCGTGCCCGACGCGCAGATCACCCCGGTGGCGAGCTTGGGGTCGTAGCCGCTCTTCAGCATGGCCGGCAGCGACAGCAGGCCCATGGTGACCACGGTGGCGCCGACGATGCCGGTGCTGGCCGCCAGCAGCATGCCGACGAACACCACCGACAGCCCGAGCCCGCCGCGCAGCTTGCCGAACATCAGCCCCATGGTCTGCAGCAGCTCTTCGGCCACTTTGGAGCGTTCCAGCATCAC
>JAGQRL010000056.1:5982-10535 GCA_020425485.1 Rhodospirillaceae bacterium | reverse complement strand
TCGCCGGTCCAGCCCAGCAGCACGGTGTCGTGCTCGCCTTCCGCCGAGCGGGCCAGGTACTCGCCCCACTCGTAGGTGACGATTTCCGCCTGGACGCCGATTTCCGCCCAGTTGGCCTGGATGATTTCGGCCATGCGGCGGGCGGCGGGGTTGTAGGGGCGCTGCACGGGCATCGCCCAGATGTTGGTGGAGAAGCCGTCCGGATAGCCGGCTTCCGCCAGCAGCGCGCGGGCCGCCTCAGGATCGAAGGGGTAATCCTCGATATCCCAGTTGTACGACCAGATGGTCGGCGGGATCGGGTTGACCGCCGGCACGGCAGCACCCTGGAAGATCGCCTCGATGATCGCTTCCTTGTTGATCGCCAGGTAGAGCGCCCGGCGCACCCGCGGATCGTTGAAGGGTTCGCGCTCGGTGTTGAAGGCCAGGTAGCCGACGTTCAGGCCTTCCTGCTCCAGCACGGTGATGCTCTCATCGGCCTGCATCGCGGGGACGTCGGCCGGGTTCGGGTAGGGCATCACATGGCATTCGCCGGCCTGCAGGCGGGCATAGCGCACCGAGGCATCCGGCGTGATGGAGAACACCAGCTCGTCGATTTCCGCCGGGCCGTTCCAATAGTCCTGGAACGCCTGGTAGCGGATCTGCGCGTCCTGGCGGTAGTCCACCAGCACGAACGGCCCGGTGCCGACCGGGTTCAGGTCGATCTCTTCCGGCGTGCCGGCCGCGGTCATCGCCTCGGCATGCTCCAGCGACATGATCGACGCGAAGTCCATGGCGAGGTTGGCCAGGAACGGCGCTTCGGGATGCGTCAGCACGAACCGCACGGTCAGATCGTCGACCCGCTCGATATGGTCGATCAGCGAGCCCATGCTCATGCCGTCGAAGTATTCGTACGTGTCACCCGTAATATTGTGGTACGGGTTTTCCGGGTCGAGCTGCCGCTCGAAGGAATAGATCACGTCGTCGGCGTTCAGGGTCCGCGTCGGCGTGAAGTTCTCGTGGCTGTGGAACGGCACCCCTTCGCGCAGGTGGAAGGTGTAGGTCAGCCCGTCATCGGAAACGTCCCAGCTTTCCGCCAGGCCGGGGATGATGGTGGTGGTGCCGCGTTCGAACTCGACCAGCCGGTTGAAGATGGTCTTCGACGAGGCGTCGAACGTCGTGCCGGCCGTGTAGAGCTGCGGGTTAAAGCCTTCGGGACTGCCTTCGGAGCAGTAGACCAGGGTGGTGGCCTGCGCAGAGCCCGCGAGCAAAAAGCCCAGCGTAGCGCCCAGCGCCAAGGCCGACGTCATCCGTGCCATGATTGATCATACTCCCGTTTTTCTGGTCGGTTGGTTTCTTTGGCGTAACTTGCCGAATTTTCTCATTAAGAGTCTGCTTTTTTGCGCCTATTCTTGGTTGAGTGGCGCGAATTCACAACTCTATTCTTCGCCACAGGTCTTGCCGGCGGTGTGACTGACGAAACGCCCCCGCAAGGCCAGCAGCTTGCGAGGAACCATGCGCTTATCCCCAGGTGAAGACAAGCATCGGGGCGGAAGGAGCGGCGGCCGCAGAGCCAAGCACCGTCAAGGGGAACGGCCGCTCCAGAATTAACGAATGGTGAGTTCATGCCGGGCTGGTGAGTCATCGGCCGAGAACTTCAAGACACCGTGCGAAATCATCCGCGCGGTGGGGATGGCTTGAGTTTGGTTAGCGCAGAGGCTGTGCAGCAAAAACCGCAAATACACCTTATGGAGGTGGCCTCATTTAGGACGATCCGTCGCGGCCAATACTCCGCGGCAGCAAATGCCGGGGGCCGCGCCCTCACGCCGCAGCGGCGGCCGCCCGCGGCAGGTCGACCACGAACACGGTGCCCGCGGGGCCGGTTTCCGCCAGCCGCAGCTCGCCCCCCAGGCGCTGGACGATCTGGTGGGAGATGGCCAGCCCGAGCCCGCTGCCCGCGGTCTTCGAGGTTCGGGTGGAACTGCCGCGGCCGAACTTGGCGAAGATCACCTGGCGATCCTCCTCGCCGATCCCCGGGCCGTTGTCGCCGATGCGGATTTCCGCCCGGTCCGCCCCGCGCGCCTGCACGGCGATCCACGCCTTGGGCTGCGGCCGGTCGTTGTATTGGATGGCGTTGGACAGCAGGTTGACGAACACCTGCTTCAGCCGGTCGCGGTCCACCATCACCATGGCCGGCTGCTCGCCGACGGCGGTGGTCAGCGCCACCCCGTGCTGCTGGGCCAGCCCGCGCATGGTGTCGGCGGCATCCTCCACCACCTCGCGGCAGTCGACCGCCGTCAGCGTCCACTCCACGAAGTCGTTTTCCAGCCGGCTGAGGTCGAGGATCTCGTCCAGCAGCCGGGTCAGCCGGCCGCTTTCCTGGCGGATGATGTCGAGGTAGCGCCACTTCTCCTCCTCCGTCGGCGGCGGATCGTCGATGAGGATTTCGGAGAACGAGCGGATCGAGGTCATCGGCGTGCGCAGCTCGTGGCTCACCTGGCTGAGGAAGTCGTCCTTGATGCGGTCCATCCGCGTGAGCTGCTCGTTGGCGCGGCGAAGCTGGGCTGCGGTTTCCTGCAACTCGCGCGAGCGGCGTTCCAGCATCTGGCTGGTGGAGATGGCCCGCTGGGTGCGGTCGAGGATGTCGATCACCGCCTCCACGCTGATGCGCTCGCCATGGACGATGCGCGACACCAGGGAACGGGCGGACGCAGCACCGACGCTGCCGGCCAGCTCGCGCTCCACATGGGCGATCAGCGCACCCTGCGGCGCCGGCAGGTCGCCGGAGCGCGCCCAGCGGTGGGAATAGTCGCGGAAGATCTGGTGGGCGCGTTCCGGCCCCAGGATGCGCTGGGCCAGATGCATGATGTCGCTGTCGGTGGCGGAGCGCTCCACGGCCCCTTCCGCCGGCCCTTCGTTGGGTTGCAGGGCGTTGACGAACAGGGCGCCCTGCAGGCTTTCCAGCGGCGATGGCCGGGTGGACAGCGACACCACGATGAACACCACGATGTTGGCGGTCTGGCTCCACAGCACCCCGTGGACCAGCGGGTCGAGGCCAGACAGCCCCAGCATCTGGGTGGGGCGCAGCCAGTCGATGCCCCACGGCCCGTGCGCCACCAGGCCCTCGAACGCCCAGCCGGCGGCGCCGAAATTGGGCGTCAGCAGGGTGTAGGCCCAGACGATGAAGCCCACCAGCAGGCCCGCCAGGGCGCCGTGCCGAGTGCCGCGGCGCCAGAAGATGCCGCCCACCAGGGCCGGCAGGAACTGGGCGACGCCGGCAAACGAAATCAGGCCGATGGAAGCCAGCGGGCTGCCCGTCGTGGTCAGCCGGTAGTAGACGAAGCCCAGCGTCAGGATGGCGAAGATGCTGATGCGCCGGACCACCAGCAGGATGGAAGAAAAGTTGCCCCGTGCCGGCTCGCGGAAGAACGGCAGGCGGAACAGGATCGGCGCCACCAGGTGGTTGGAGATCATGATCGACAGCGCGATGGACGACACGATCACCATCGAGGTTGCCGCCGACAACCCGCCGATGAAGGCGACCAGCGCCAGCACCGGCTGATCGCCGGCGAGCGGGATGGTCAGCACGTAGAGGTCGGGGTCGGAGTCCGCCGGCAGCAGGGTCAGCCCGGTCACGGCGATGGGCATGACGAACAGGCTGATCAGCAGCATGTAGAGCGGGAACAGCCACGAGGCGGTATCGAGGTGGCGTTCGTCGGCGTTCTCGATCACCGCCACCTGGAACTGCCGGGGCAGGCAGATGATCGCCGCTCCGGCGAGGAACAGGGTGGTGGCCCAGCGGCCTTCGAAATCCTCGCCGAAGGTGAACAGGTGGGCCAGCCGCGGGTCGCTGACCGCGCCGTCGAACAGGTCGGCCACGCCGTCGTGCAGGCCGTAGAGCGCAAACAGGCCGATCGCCGTCAGGCTCAGCAGCTTCACCAGGCTTTCAAAGGCGATGGCCGCGACGATGCCGGGATGGTGCTCGTTGGCCGACAGGTTGCGGGTGCCGAACAGGGTGGCGAACACCGCCATCGACATGGCGACCCAGAACCCGGTGTCGGTGTAGAGGCCGGCGGTCAGGGGATTGCCGCCATCCTCCACCACGTCGGGCAACACCAGGATGTCGAAGCTGGACGACACCGCTTTCAGCTGCAGCGCAATGTAGGGGGTGATGCCGATCACCGCGATCAGCGTGACCAGGGCGGAGATCGGCGCCGACTTGCCGTAGCGGGCGGAGATGAAGTCGGCGATGGAGGTGATGCGGTGGGCGTTGGAGATGTGCACCAGCTTGCGCAGCACAAACCACCAGCCCATGAACACGATGGTGGGGCCGAGATAGATGGTGAGGAATTCCAGCCCGTTGCGCGCCGCCGAACCGACCGCACCGTAGAACGTCCAGGACGTGCAGTAGACCGCCAGCGACAGGGTGTAGACGGCGGGCGAGTTGACGAAGCGCACGGCGCCGCGCTCGGCCCGCCGATCGCTGAAGAAGGCCAGCACGAACAGGCCGGTGAGGTAGCAGCCGCCGACCAGGACGACGAAGCCGGAGGACAGCATCAGCCGGTCTCTGCGTCCCG
>JAGQRL010000056.1:2836-5909 GCA_020425485.1 Rhodospirillaceae bacterium | reverse complement strand
AGTGCCGTGAAGACGATGCCGAGGAACCAGAAGCTGAAGATCGCCAGCGGCAGCAGCGGCACGCCCAGCACCGTGGTGGGCTGGTCGAACAGGCGCGCATAGGGCGGCAGGAACAGCAGCAAGGCGCCGATCGGCAGCAGGATGGCGATATCCCGAACCCTGCCGCCGCCGGTCATGCCCACATCCTCACGGTGCCGGCTCCACCCCGGCGCTGCCGGCCGAAACCATGGCGTTCACGCGGTCCATCAGGTCGCGGTTGGAGAAGGGCTTGGTGACGAACTGGTTGGCCCCCAGCGCCATCATCCGCTGGCGGTCCGCCTCCTGGCCCTTGGCGGACAACACCAGCACCGGCAGGGCTTCCAGCCCCGGCGTGGCGCGCACCCGCTTCATCACCTCAAAGCCGTTCAGCTCCGGGATCATGATGTCCAGCACCACCAGATCGGGCCGGCGGGCGATGATCTGTTCCACCGCCGCAGCGCCATCGGACACCGTCACCACCTGATGGCCGGCGCGGGAGATCAGGAAGGTCAGCCCTTCGCGGATATGGGGTTCGTCTTCGGCGATCAGTACGGTCGTCGCCATCGCTGCCTCCTCCCGTCGGCCCCGGATCTTCGGCGCCCGGATGCCGTCCTTGGGGGCGCCATGATCCACAGTTGACGGTCGGCGGTCAAACGCCGGCCGACGCGCCCGGCTCGGCCTGGGGCCGGTTCAGAAGGATCGGATCGTGCGCCCGCTGGGCGCAGCGGCGCGGGCACGATCGGCAGGTGTGGCCCACCGGCTCCTCCAACGCTCTGGTGCCGCCGGCCAGGGCGTCGGCATAGACGATGCGGTCGGCATAGGCGGTGTCGCAGCCCAGCATGATGGAGAACACCACCGGGGCCACGCCGAAGGCGGGCAGCCGCTTCACCACCCGGCGGGCGACGAAAACGAAGCGCTCGCCTTCCGGCATCACCGCAAGCTGCACCACCGGCCGGTCCGGCACCGCAAGGGCGGCGTAGAGCGCCCACAAGGGGCAGGCGCCGCCGAAGCGCGGCATCCGCAGGCCCGGCACGCCGAAGGGCTTGGACAGGTTGCCGCCGGGATCGGCGCGCACGAAGGCGAAGGGCACGCCCGCGGCATCGCGGCGGTGCAGGGTGACCAGGCGGTGGGCAACCTGCTCGTAGCTGCCGGCAAACCGGGCGGCCAGGCGGTCGATGTCGTAGCGCAGCGCCTCCGCGGCTTCCAGGAACGGCGCGTAGGGGAACAGCAGCGCGCCGGCGGCATAGGAGGCGATGGCGCCGCGCGCCTGGGAGCGTGCCTCCTCGGTCGTCAGGTGGCGGTCGTCCACGGTTTCGTCCAGCAGCTCGCCCAGCTCGTGTTCCACGAGGCGCCGCGCCGCCCGGAACCGCACCGTCGCCCCGGGCAGGTCCTGGCCGGGGTCGGCACCATCCGCGGCCGCGGTGGCGGCATCCTCCGGCGGTGCAGCGTCCGCTTCCAGCCGGTCCAGCCGGTCGCGGATGGCCGCCGCCAGGCTTCCACCGGAGGTGCCCAGGCCCAGCCGCAGCCGCTCGGCAGCGTCCTCCACGGCGGGGAAGTGGTTGCCGTGGCGATGGATGAAATCGTCCACCTCCTCGCGTGGCGAGGCCGAGTGCGCGGTGCCGGCCGGCCCGCTGAGCAGCGAGATCATCTCCCGCGCCCCGGCCGCCAGCAGGGTGCTCTGGTCGGCGACGATCTGGGAAAAGCGCAGCCGTTCGGGTTCCGACAGGTCGCTGTGGCTGGCCAGGATCTCGGCGAAGGAGCGGATCTCCGTCACCCGGTTGAGCACCGCGTGGCTGAGTTCCATCAGCGTCGGGTCCTGGCTCAGCCGGTCGGAGAGCGCACCGGCGGTGTCCGCGGCGTGCCGGTAGGCGCTGTGCAGGCGGATGAAGGCCGTCACCCAGGCGGGGCTGCGCGCCACCAGGTCGACCGCGTCGTCCGGGCGCAGATCGAGCATCGCCAGGCTGCGCACGATGTCCAGCAGCTCCTGGGTCAGGCGGAAATCGTCGGTGCCGCTGAGGTCGCTGACCGGGATCGCCAGGGTCTCGGCGATGCGCTTCATCAGCGCCCCGCCGATCATCCGTTTGTCGTGCTCGATCAGGTTCAGATAGGAGGGCGAGATGCCGGCGGCGGTGGCGAGCGCGGCCTGCGTCATGCGCTGTTCGCGGCGCCGATTGCGGATCCGCTGGCCGATGGGCGATCTGCTCATGTGTTTACGTCTCGCGCCGTGCGCCGCCGGCTTGTCAAATTCTTGACAGCCAGTACGCACCAGAAGTGGCGATCTTCACAGAATTTTCTGACTCGGCCAATCGGCCATTGGGGCAGCGATTAATTTTTCCATACCCTGAGGGCCTGACGCTCGGGCCTGTCTCCCCGTCGTCCGGAACCAGCAAAAGTCCATAAATTGGGAGGGACGAGATGTCGATCCGCGACCGCAACATCAGCCGCCGCACGGCCCTGAAGGGCACCGCCGCGGCTGCCGGTCTGATCGCCGCACCGACGGTGCTTGTGAAGGGGGCGTGGGCGCAGGAATTCCGCAACGACCCCACCAATTCGCCGACGGTGACCTTCGGTTTCAACGTGCCGCAGTCGGGCGCCTATGCCGACGAGGGGGCCGACGAGCTGCGCGCCTACGAGCTGGCGGTGAAGCACCTGAACGGCGAGGGCGACGGCGGCATGCTGAACACCCTGGCGCCGAGTTCGCTGACCGGCCAGGGCCTGCTGGGCAAGCGCGTGGAATACGTCACCGGCGACACCCAGACCCAGTCCGATGCCGCCCGCGCCTCGGCCCGCCGCATGATCGAGCGCGATGGCGTCATCATGTTCTCCGGCGGTTCGTCCTCCGGTGTGGCCATCGCCGTGCAGTCGCTGGCCCAGGAAATGGGCGTGGTGTTCATGTGCGGGCTGACCCACTCCAACGACACCACCGGCCAGGACCGCCGCCGCTACGGCTTCCGCCACTTCTTCAACGCCTACCAGTCCGGCGTGGCGCTGGGGCCGATCCTGGAAGAGGAGATGGGCAACGACCGCCGCGCCTATCACCTGACGGCCGACTACA
>JAGQRL010000056.1:0-2650 GCA_020425485.1 Rhodospirillaceae bacterium | reverse complement strand
GGCCGTGCAGTTCGGCCTGCGTGACCGCCAGGTCGACGGGCGCAACTTCGAAATCATCGTGCCGCTGTATTCCCGCCTGATGGCCCAGGGGGCGGGCGAGAACATCGCCGGCATCCTCGGCACCACCAACTGGCACTGGTCGCTCACCGATCCCGCGTCGGCCGCCTTCGTGCAGTCCTTCGGCAACGAGTACGGCTTCCCGCCGTCGCAGGCCGCCCACACCTGCTACTGCCAGACGCTGCTCTACGCCAACGCGGTGGAAATGGCCGGCACCTTCTACCCGCCGGAAGTCATCCGTGCCTTGGAGGACTTCGAGTTCGACGGCCTGGGCAACGGCCCGACGCTGTACCGCGGCGGCGATCACCAGTGCTTCAAGAACGTGCTGGTGGTGCGCGGCAAGGAAAACCCGGCCAACCAGTTCGACCTGCTGGAAGTGGTGCGCGAAGTGCCGCGCGAGGTCGTCACCTACCCGGTGGACATGTTCCCCGGCGAACTCGGGCCTTACGAGGTCTGAGTTCCCCCCGCCGGTCGCCCTCCTGGCCGTTTCCCCATGCGGTCCAGGAGGGCGATCGACCGCCGCCGCTGGGAACGACCAGATGGACGCATTGCTGCTGCAAGCCTTGAACGGGTTGGACAAGGGCGGCGCCTACGCGCTGATCGCCCTTGGTCTGACTCTGGTGTTCGGAACCCTGGGCGTCGTCAACTTCGCCCATGGCGCGCTGTTCATGCTGGGCGCCTTCTGCGCGGTGTCGACCCAGGCGCTGATGACCCTGTCCATGCAGGTGCGCGACGAGTCGATCACCTATTTCGAAGCGTACACCGAGCGGCCCTATCTGGAGATCTGGTTCGGCGATACCGGCACCGCCCTGATCGATCTTGCGGTGCCCATATCCATCCTGGTGGCGATCCCGGTGATGCTGCTGGTCGGCCTGATCATGGAGCGCGGGCTGATCCGCTTCTTCTACAAGCGCACCCACGCCGAACAGATCCTGGTGACCTTCGGGCTCGCCATCGTGCTGCAGGAGGTCGTCCGCACCATCTTCGGTGCCAGCCAGATTTCGGTGCCCATGCCGGACCTGTTCCGCGGCAGTGCGCCCATCGGCGAATGGATCGGGCTGAGCGACACGCTGGTCTATCCGTGGTGGCGGCTCACCTATCTCGGCTTCTCCGCGATCGTCATCGCCGCGGTGTTCTCCTTCCTGCACCTCACCACCTACGGGATGGTGGTGCGCGCCGGCATGCGTGATTCCGAAACGGTGGAGCTGCTGGGCATCAACATCCAGCGCCGTTTCACCGTGGTGTTCGGGCTGGCTGCGGTGGTGGCCGGGCTGGCCGGGCTGATGTATGCGCCGCTGGAATCGCCCGACTATCACCTGGGCATGAACTTCCTGGTGCTGTCCTTCGTGGTCGTGGTGGTGGGCGGCATGGGCTCGCTGATGGGGGCCGTGGTGGCCGGCTTCCTGCTCGGCGTGCTGCAATCCTTTGCGGCGATGAACGAGGTGAAGGACCTGCTGCCGGGCATCGACCAGATCATCGTCTACCTGGTCGCCGTGATCATCCTGCTGATCCGCCCGCGCGGCCTGATGGGCCGCCAGGGCATGATGGAGTCCTGAGATGAGCCGCGCCGCACGCGACCATCTGCTGCTGGCGGGCTTCGCCGCGGCCATCCTGCTGATGCCGGTGTGGCTGCAGCCCTTCGGTGCCGCCTACCCCGATCTGATGCAGAAATTCGCCATCTACGGCATCTTCGCCATCGGCTTCAATCTGCTGTTCGGGCTCACCGGCTACCTGTCGTTCGGCCATGCGGCGTTCCTCGGCGTGGGCTCCTACACCGCGGTGTGGTCGTTCAAGCTGCTCACCATGAACGTGCTGCCGGCGGTGGTGTTCAGCGTCGCCCTGGCCGGGTTGTTCGCCGCCCTGATCGGCCATGTCAGCCTGCGCCGTTCGGGGATCTACTTCTCCATCCTCACGCTGGCACTGGCGGAGATGTGCTACAAGCTGGCCTATTCGGTGCTGACGCCGATCACCAACGGCGAAACCGCACTGCAGCTTGCGCACGACGATCCACGCATCATCGACAATGCTCTTGCCGCGCCCGGCGCCGGCCTGCCGTCGCCCGACCTGTTCTCCCTTCAGATGCAGGGCTACGGAGGCTTCTACCTCTGTGCGGTGGCGCTGATCGCGGCCTTTTTCGTAGCCCTGCGGATCTTCCGCTCGCCCTTCGGCATGAAGCTGAGAGCCATCAAGTCTAACCAGACGCGGATGCGCTACACCGGCTTCAACACCCGGCCCCACCTGCTGGCCGCGTTCATCATCTCCGGCATGTATGCGGGCCTGGCGGGAGCACTGCTGGCGGCCACCGACCCGCTCGCCGGGGCGGAACGCATGCAGTGGACGGAGTCCGGCGAGGTGGTGCTGATGACCATCCTCGGCGGCGTCGGCACCCTGCTGGGGCCGCTGCTCGGCGCCATCGTCATCAAGTACTTCGAGAACATCTTCTCCGCCATCGGCCACGCCACCCTGCACGACGTGTTTTCCTTCCTGCCCGATCCGGTGGCCGATGTGGTGGTGGGGGCACTCGGCCTGTTCGTTGGCGAAGGCTGGCACCTGACGCTGGGCGTGCTGTTCATGCTGATCGTCATCTTCCTGC
>JAGQRL010000389.1 GCA_020425485.1 Rhodospirillaceae bacterium | reverse complement strand
CAACAAGGTCATCCTGGTCGGCAATTTGGGCCGCGACCCGGAGGTGCGGACGTTCCAGAACGGCGGGCGGGTGTGCAACCTGTCGCTGGCCACCACGGAGACTTGGAAGGACCGCAACACCGGCGAGCGCAAGGAGCGCACCGAGTGGCACAAGGTCGCCGTGCTCAACGACAATCTGGTGGGGGTGTGCGAGCGCTACCTGCGCAAGGGCTCCAAGGTCTATGTGGAAGGCCAGTTGGAAACACGCAAATGGCAGGGCCAGGACGGCCAGGACCGCTACACCACCGAGGTGGTGCTGCGCCCCTTCCGCGGCGAACTGACCATGCTGGACGGCCGCCAGGGCGAGGGCGCCTCCGGCGGCTTCCGCAACGGCGACGTCAACCCCTACGACGCCGGCCCCGACTACGGCGACCGCGGCAGTTCCCCAGATCAAGGCCGGGCAGCACCTGGGGATTTGGATGACGAGATTCCGTTTTAATCAACGCGATATTGCCTTGTCCGATTTGTGCAAGATCACCTTATCTCGTGCGACTCGGGCCATGTATTGTAGTTCGTGAGGCGCTTGAATTCGGGAGAGGAGATCTCAACTATTTCTATGATTTCCTCAGCAGTTAAATCACGTTGCATATGCATGTCTAGTTCGTATGGAGGATGCGGATATTTTATCTCGTCAGATATATACCTCGAGATGAAAGATTGAGAGTATGCCGGAAAGAATATCTGAGCTTGTGAAATGGGCAAGGAACATCTTACGATGCATGGTGTCCCTATCGACCGTAGACAGGGGCCAATACTTTCATTCTCTTCATGATTGAAATATACAACTTCACCACCCCAAGACCGAAATAATCTATATACAGACCCGCTATCTTTGAGAGTATTTTTGCTAGAACAGAACCAAACTGAGCCAGTTCGTCTTCCAAACTCATTTTGGATTGCCTTACGAAAGACGTCATCGCTGAGCAAATATTTGTAACTATCCGGTGGGAGTAGACCTTTTCCTAGGGCAGTGACAAGGCGATGATTTATGAAGTCTGATGTGAGAGCCTTAAGTCCATCTTCTATTATGCAATCTATTTCATATCTTGCAAGCCTTGTGCAATGATATGCGGCGATATTGTATGGCATAAGTATATTTTCTAATAGTATGGTTATTTCTTCAATTGTGTCGAAAAACATATTCTTGGCGCTAAGGCTGTCGAGAAAGTCTTCCTCGCGCAATTTCTGTAGTTCTATCTGTCTCCTGTGAAAATCAAGGAAAAGTTGTCTGTTCTCAGATAGGATCTGACGGACTGGGCTTGGCCACGTATGTGGACTATCGATTTCTAAGGTGAGTGACAAATCTTTGGACATCCTTCTCAAATGAATCTATCTAGCCAGTCGAGCTGGCTTTCGATGATCTGGGATCTGGATTGCTATTGTTCAATTGAATTCAAGATATTCGAATATGGAGACAGTTCGCAGTGTGACTCTTCGTGACGACAATCGCGTAGCCGTGCGCTTGCCCGAAGACGTGGCGTTCGGCATCGGCACCGAGGTGGTTATCGTCCGCTCCGGCGATGTGATGACCATCTATCCGGCCAGGATGACGGTGGCGGAGATGGTAGCGCGGCTTGCCGAAATGCCGCGCCCGGGCGCTATCGAGGCCCGCGATCAGGGCGAGGTGTCCGAAAGGGCGGAGTGAAGCGATCCCCTACCGCCCCGCCCCCTGCCGCCACAGCTCCGGGGTGACGCCGACGATGCGTTTGAAGCCGCGGCTGAAGCCGGCTTCGGAGCCGTAGCCCACGGCATGGGCGATTTCCGCCATGGAAGGGCCGCCGTCGGCCAGCGCCGTGGCGGCCATCTGCATGCGCCATTGCGCCAGGTACTGCATGGGTGGGCAGCCGACGCGCTCGGCAAACCGGCTGGCTAGCGCGGAGCGCGACAGCCCCGCCGCCCGCGCCAGCCGGCCCACGGTCCACGCGTCGGCCGGCCGGTCGTGCAGCACCGCCAACGCCCGCGCCACCGGGGCATCCTGCAACCCGGCCAGCCAGCCGGGCGGCTTGGGATCGGGCGACAGCGCGTATTGGCGCAGCACCTCGATGAACAGCAGCTCGGCCAGCCGCAGGTGCACGCTGCCGCCGCCGGCGCGGCCCGCCTGGGCTTCCTCCAGCGTCAGGTCGATCAGCCGGTGCAGCAGATCGCCGCGCCCGCCCGTTGACCCGCCCGCTGACCCGTCGGCCAGGTCCGCCCCCGCGCGTTCCAGCCGCAGCAGCCGCGGCAGGCTCGACAGGATCGGGTTGAACACCCGTGCCGCACACCCCAGGAACCCACAGATCACCCTGGCCGGTGGGGCCTCGCCGCCGCCCTCGGTGACGACGAAGGGCAGGGCGCCCGCCGCCAGCGCGCGGAAGAAGCCCAGCATGCCCTCGCGGTCGAACTCCGGCGGGGTGCCGGGGGCGCTTTCCATCACATAGGCATCGCCCTGGGGAAACAGGATCACGTCGCCCGGCCCGAACGGCACCGGCGCGATGCCTGGCACGCTGGCCCAGCCGTGGCCCTCCACGATCACGTGGTAGGACATCACGTGTGAGGCGCCGGGCAGGATGATGTCGGCATAGCTGCCGGCGGGCGGCACATCCACGCACCAGGGCGAGCTGGCATCGACCAGGAAAAACAGCGCCCCGGTCAGCCGCACGGACTGCAGCGTGCGGCCGAGCAGGTCGCCGGCGGCGGCGGTTTCCACCAGGCCCGCCGGGGGGCTGGCCGCTCCGGCCGCAGCCATGGACGCCCGATCAAGCGATGCGGAGCTTCGGTCATTCGCGGCCGCCATGGGTGCCCCTAGCCTGTCGGTCCTGAACGGATGCTACGTGGCGGGGGAAGCACCATGCAACGTGTCGAAACGGCCGCGCGGGCGGTGGCGCCGCCGGGACCGGCGGAGATCTACGACAGCCGCTTCGTGCCGGCGCTGTTCGGCCCCTGGGGGCCGGTGGTGGCGGGGGAAGCTGCGGTCGGCCCCGGCCATGCCGTGCTGGATGTCGCCTGCGGCACCGGAGCGCTGGCCGTGGCGGCCGCCGGCAGGGTGGGGCCTGGGGGCCGCGTGGTCGGGCTCGATGCCAACCCGCAGATGCTGGCGGTGGCGCGGGCCAAGCCGGTGGCGGTCACCTGGCAGGAAGGCCGGGCGGAAGCCCTGCCGTTCGAAGACGCCAGCTTCGATGCCGTGGTCAGCCAGTTCGGCCTGATGTTCTTCGACGACCCGGCGCTGGCACTGCGGGAGATGATGCGCGTGCTGAAGCCGGGCGGGCGGCTGGCCGTGGCAGTGTGCGACGGGCTGGTGCGCTCGCCGGGCTACCATGCCTTCTGGCGGCTGCTCGGCCGGTTGTTCGGCGAGGCTGTGGCCAACGCCTTCGCCGCCCCCTTCGCCCTGGGCGACGCGGCAGCCCTGCGCGCCATCGCGGTACGGGCGGGCCTGGCCGATGCGGAGATCCGCCAGCGCCAGGGCACGGTGCGGTTCGCCAGCATCGCCGACCTGGTGTCAACCGAGCGGGCGTGTGTGTGGACGCTGGGCGGGCTGCTGGACGACGCCCAGTTCGCCTTGCTGGCGGCGGAAGCGGACGGTGTGCTGGCGCCGTTCCGCACCGCCGAGGGGCAGGTGGAGTTCGTTATGCCGGCGCTGATCGTGTGCACCGCCAAGCCGGCCTAGGTTGTCTGGTCGGTTCCTGCCCGCACCCCCGCCCGGCCACCCAA
>JAGQRL010000388.1 GCA_020425485.1 Rhodospirillaceae bacterium | reverse complement strand
GCCCCGACTGAAGCCGAGGAGAAATAGGCGTTGCTCTGGAAAAACGCGCGGAGATTGCCGTCGGCGCGATGCTTGCGTCCTGCTGGGTTCGCCAATTCATCTCCGAAGGGAGCCCTGCCTTCGCGGCCGAGACCCGAGCGAGACCCGAGATATCCGGAATGCTGCTAAGTGTTTGGCTGGGGGACCTGGATTCGAACCAGGGCTGGCGGAGTCAGAGTCCGCTGTCCTACCGCTAGACGATCCCCCAACACGGGCACGGGCCGCCTTGTCGTCCGGGGCCTGTCCCCCAGACTTAGGGGGCCCCGCCGGCCGATGCAACGATTTTCCGGCTCCCCCAGCGGCGCGCTGGATGCAGCCCTGCACCCAGGTTGGGCGGCCCTTTGCCACCCTCGCGGCCCGCCGGCACCGGCTTCGCCCGTCTGGCGATCTTCCCGCCGCTCCGCACCTGCGCTAGTCTTGTCGCCCGGCCTCATGGCTGCGGCCTCCGCCACTGGCGCGACCGGCCGGTCGGCACGGTTGGGTGGATGGTCAAAGGCTGAAAACGGGGGCACAGGGGGTGGAGACGGTTGCGCCGACAGGAAGGGACAGGCCGGGCACGGCCGCCGGCGCGCGGCCGAAGAACGTGTTCGCCGCCCTCGATCTCGGCACCAACAACTGCCGCCTGCTGGTGGCCCGCCCCACCTTCGACGGGTTCCGGGTGATCGATGCCTTCAGCCGCATCGTCCGCCTCGGCGAAGGCGTATCGGCCACCGGCACGCTGTCGGATGCCGCCATGGAGCGCACGCTGCAGGCGCTGCGCATCTGTGCCGCCAAGATGCGCCGGCGCGGCGTGCGGCGCTGGCGCGCGGTGGCCACGGAAGCCTGCCGCCGGGCCGGCAACTTCGAAGCCTTCCGCGCCCGCGTGCGCGAGCAGACGGGCCTCGACCTTGAGGTGATTTCCAGCCGCGAGGAAGCGCGCCTGTCGATGACCGGCTGCGCCCCCCTGCTCGACCCCACGGTGCGCCAGGCCCTGGTGTTCGACATTGGCGGCGGCAGCACGGAGCTGGTGTGGCTGTCCACCAACGGCTTGCGGCCGGAGGTGATCGACGTGATCAGCCTGCCGCTGGGCGTGGTGAACCTGGCCGAACTCCACGGCGGCGACCGGGTGTCGCCCGACATCTACGAAAAGATGATCGACGACGTGGCCGACGCTCTGGAGGATTTCGACACCCGCCACGGCATCCGCCGGGCGATCGAACTCGGCGACGTGCAGATGCTGGGCTCGTCGGGCACCGTCACCACGCTGGCAGGCGTGTTCAAGGACCTGCCGCGCTACGACCGTTCGGCGGTGGACGGCACCTTCCTCGATTTCGAGCAGGCGATCTCCGTCTCGCGCTCGCTGCTGGCCATGGATTTTGCCGCCCGCGCCGCCCATCCCTGCATCGGCCGCGAGCGTGCCGACCTGGTGGTGGCGGGCTGCGCGGTGCTGGAGGCGATCTGCCGGGTGTGGCCGGTGGGCCGCCTGCGCATCGCCGACCGCGGGGTGCGCGAAGGCATCCTCACCGAGCTGATGGGCGTGCCGGATCGCCGGCGCACCCACTCCCACCGTCCCGCCGATACCCTCGTCGTCTGAATGACCGGACGCGGTGGCCCCTCCCGGCCGACAGGGCGCATGTCGGCCAAGCGGGTGCGCACGGCGCGCGGCCGCCGCACCTCCTCCACCCAGTGGCTGCAACGCCAACTGAACGACCCCTATGTGGCGGAGGCGAAGAAGCGCGGCTACCGGTCGCGGGCCGCCTTCAAGCTGCTGCAACTGCACGAGCGCTACGACCTGCTGAAGCCCGGCGGCCGGGTGGTGGACCTGGGGGCGGCCCCCGGCGGCTGGACCCAGGTGGCGCTGGATGCGGTGGGGCCGGCCGGCCGCGTCGTCGCCGTCGACATCCTGGAAATGGCGCCGATGGGTGCAGCCACCGTGCTGCAACTGGACTTCCTGGACGAAGCCGCGCCTGAGGCCATCCGCGCCGCACTGAACGGCCCGGCCGATCTGGTGCTCAGCGACATGGCGGCCCCCACCGTCGGCCACCCGTCGACCGACCATCTGCGCATCCTGGCCCTGGCGGAAGCCGCCCACCTGTTCGCCGCGGAGGTGCTGGCACCCGGCGGCGCCTTCGTGTGCAAGCTGTTCCAGGGCGGGGCGGAAAAGGAGCTGCTGGAGCCGCTGAAGCAGCATTTCGCCAAGGTGCGCCACGCCAAGCCGGCGGCCAGCCGGGCCGACTCGTCGGAGCTCTACATCGTCGCCCAGGGCTTTCGCGGCGGGGCAACGCCTTGACATGGCAGTCAAGTTTCGCCCCGGACTTCAGCCGCGGCGCAATCGGACTATAGTTTCCTCCCCCGATTGAAAGCGCACGGCCATGGCGATCTCCATCCGCGAAGCACTCACGTTCGACGACGTCTTGCTGATGCCCGCAGCGTCCGATGTGGTGCCGACGGAGACCGACACACGCACCCGGCTCACCAATTCCGTGGAGCTGGGCATCCCCGTGATGTCCGCCGCCATGGACACGGTGACCGAAAGCGCCATGGCCATCGCCATGGCCCAGGCCGGCGGCATCGGCGTGATCCACCGCAACCTGGACATCGAGCGCCAGGCCGACGAGGTGCGGCGGGTGAAGCGCTTTGAATCCGGCATGGTGGTCAACCCCTACACGATCGGCCCCGACGCCCCCCTGTCCGATGCGCTCGCCCTGATGAAGCGCCACGGCTTTTCCGGCATCCCGGTGGTGGAAGCCACCGGCCGGCTGGTGGGCATCCTCACCAACCGCGACGTGCG
>JAGQRL010000387.1 GCA_020425485.1 Rhodospirillaceae bacterium | reverse complement strand
TGGCGCCGGAGAACGGGCAGGTCTTGCGACGGCGGAAGAAGGGGCGGCGGGCAGGCGTTGCCATGGCGGTGGCCTCCTCGGATCTCGGTTACGGGGCCGGTCAGGCTTCGGCGCGTTCGGGCCGCTCGGCCCGTTCGGGGCGATCGCCCCGGTCGCCGCGATCGCCACGGTCGAACCGGTCGCCGCGATCTCCGCGGTCGCCACGATCCCCGCGGTCGCCATCGCGGTCGCGCCCGCCACGGCCGCCACGGCCACGATCGCCATCGCGGCCGGCACGGTTCTGCATCATCGCCGAGGGGCCTTCCTCAAGCTCCTCCACCCGCACCGTCAGGTGGCGCAGCACGTCTTCGTGCAGGCCCATCTGCCGTTCCATCTCCGCCACGGCAGCAACCGGGGCATCGATGTTCAAGAGCACGTAGTGGCCCTTGCGGTTCTTCTTGATGCGGTAGGCGAAGCTCTTCAGGCCCCAATACTCGGTCTTGGGCACCGAACCGCCATTCTGCTCGATCACCTCCTTGAAGTGACCGGTCATCTGTTCGACCTGATTGGCGGCGATATCCTGGCGTGCCAAATACACGCACTCATAGTACGGCATTACGCGTCGGCTCCTTTCGGCTCATCCGGCCCGGTGCCGTTCCGCATCTGCTCAAAAGCGAGGAGACTCGGCTGGCCACCCGGACCCAGCCGACCGTCGCAGCGGCCGGCAAGGAGGTATGTGAGCCGCGGTAAATGGCCCAAGCGCTGGTGATTTTCAAGGGAAATCGGCGGCAGCGCAGGCATTGCCGATTGCGGCATGGCGGATCGCCACCCCGCAGTGCAGCAGGCGGGTTGACATGCGCCGGGCAGCCGATATCACTGCCCGGTCCATAATTCTGTCATTTCCCAGGGGCCATTGCCCCCTTCGATCGGAGCAGCACCGTTGATCAAGCAAGAGCTGGCGCGTGCCTTCGTGTTTCCTGGACAGGGTAGTCAAAGCATCGGCATGGGGCGGGATCTGGCCGCAGCCTCGGCCATTGCCCGTGCCGTGTTCGATGAAGTGGACGAGGCGCTCGGCCAGAAGCTGTCGACCCTCATGTTCGAGGGCGACCCGGCGGAGCTGACCCTGACGGAAAACGCCCAGCCCGCCCTGATGGCGGTGTCGCTGGCGGTGATGCGCGAGGTGGAGGCCCGCTCCGGCCTGACCATCGTCGAGCTGGTGGATTGCGTGGCCGGGCACAGCCTGGGTGAATACTCCGCCCTGGCGGCGGCCGGCGCCTTCAGCATCTGGGACTGCGCGCGGCTTCTGAAGGTGCGCGGCCAGGCCATGCAGGCGGCCGTGCCGGTGGGTGCCGGCGCCATGGCCGCGCTGATGGGCGTTTCGGTGGAAGAAGCCAACGCCATCGCGCGCGACGCCGCCGAAGGGCTGGTCTGCGCCGCAGCCAACGACAATGCGCCGGGCCAGGTGGTGGTGAGCGGCCATCGCGAGGCGGTGGAAGCCGCGGTCGCCCTGGCGGCGGAACGCGGCGCGCGGCGCAGCGTGCTGCTGCCGGTGAGCGCTCCCTTCCATTGCGACCTGATGGCGCCGGCGGCCGAAGCCATGCGCACGGCGCTGGACGAGGTGGAGCTGCGCGCCCCGGCGGTGCCGCTGGTGGCCAATGTCACCGCGGAGCCGGTGATGGATCCCGATATCATCCGCGATCTCCTGGTGGCCCAGGTCACCGGTGCGGTACGCTGGCGCGAGAGCATCGGCTATATGCGTTCGGTGGGCATCACCGAAGTGGTGGAACTGGGGGCCGGGCGGGTGCTGTCGGGCCTGGCGCGGCGGATCGACCGCGATATGACCGGGCTGTCGCTCGGCAGCATCGAAGACATCGACGCCTTCGTGGCGCGCGTTACGGCGGGCGCCTGAACACCGTCCGGGAGAGGACATGTTCGACCTAACGAACAAGGTTGCCCTGGTTACCGGGGCAAGTGGAGCGCTGGGCGGAGCCATCGCCACGGCACTCCATAGCCAGGGGGCGACTGTGGTGCTGTCCGGCACCCGGCAGGACCGGCTGGAAGCGGTGCAGGCCACCTTGGGGGAGCGCACCTTCGTGGCGGCGGGCGACCTGGCCGATCCGGCAGCGCCGGCGGCGGTGGTGAAGGCGGCCGAGGCGGCGGCGGGCCAGGTGGACATCCTGGTGAACAACGCCGGCATGACCCGCGACATGATCTCGCTGCGCCTGAAGGACGAGGATTTCGAAGCGGTGCTGGCGGTGAACCTCACCGCGGCCTTCCGCTTCGCCAAGGCCACCATGAAGGGGATGATGAAGCGCCGTTGGGGGCGAATCATCGGCATCACCTCGGTGGTCGGCTTCACCGGCAATCCCGGCCAGGCCAACTATGCNNGCCAGCAAGGCCGGCATGGTGGGCATGTCCAAGTCGCTGGCCCAGGAACTGGCCAACCGCAGCATCACGGTGAACTGCGTGGCCCCCGGCTTCATGGTCAGCGCCATGACCGACAGCCTGACCGAAGATCAGCGGGCGCGGGCGCTGTCCATGGTGCCGGCAGGCCGCATGGGCACCGCGGAAGATGTGGCTGCCGCCGTGGTCTATCTGGCCAGCGAGGAGGCGGCCTACGTCACCGGCCAGACCGTCCACGTGAACGGCGGCATGGCAATGTACTAAGAAGGCGGCCGTCAGTTGAGGCGGGCTCTGGCCAAGATCGAAAACGCTGTGTTATGTCAGCGCACCGTCCGATGGCCGATGCACGGTCAAGCGTCCCGGCTGGACACCAAAGCAAACTCCCTCGAAATTGATGACTTGAAGATGAGGAAAGGCATCGTGCCATGAGCGACATCGCGGACCGCGTTAAGAAGATCGTCATCGAACATTTGGGCGTCGAAGAATCCAAGGTCACCGAAGCTGCGAGTTTCATCGACGATCTGGGCGCCGACAGCTTGGACACCGTGGAACTCGTCATGGCGTTTGAGGAAGAGTTCGGGATCGAAATCCCCGACGACGCCGCCGAGCGCATCCAGACGGTGGGCGACGCCATCCGGTTCATCGAAGCCGAATCGAGCTGATCGGGCATCCCGCCGCGTCCCGAGGGCGCAGGCGGGACAAGGCTGATCGAGGCAAGGACAGGACTGGGACGCCAGAATGCGACGCGTGGTTGTAACCGGCCTGGGCCTGCTGACGCCGTTGGGCGCCGGCGTCGAGGTCAACTGGTCCAGGCTGCTGGCCGGACGCAGCGGCATCGGCAAAATTCGCGGCTTCGAGGTGGAGGATCTGCCGTCGCGGATTGCCGGGCAGGTGCCGGGGCCGGAGGAGGATGCAGAGGGCGGGTTCGAGCCCACCACCGTGATGGCGGTGAAGGACCAGCGCAAATGCGATCCCTTCATCCTCTATGCGGTGGCTGCGGCCACCGAGGCGCTGGCGGATTCCGGCTGGGTGCCGGAAACCGATGAGGACCAGTGCCGCACCGGCACCCTGATCGGCTCCGGAATCGGCGGGCTGCAAGGCATTGCAGAGGCCGCCGTGATCCTGGAAACGCGCGGTCCCCGCCGCATCTCGCCTTTCTTCATCCCCGCCAACCTGATCAACCTGGCGTCCGGCCAGGTGTCGATCCGCTTCAAGCTGCGCGGTCCCAACCATTCGGTGGTCACGGCGTGTTCCACCGGCGCCCATGCCATCGGCGATGCCGCCCGCCTGATTGCGCTGGACGATGCCGACGTGATGGTGGCCGGCGGTGCGGAATCCGCCATCAACCGCCTGGGCGTGGCCGGGTTCTCAGCCATGCGCGCACTGTCCACCAGCTACAACGATGCCCCGCAAACCGCCTCGCGCCCGTTCGACGAGGGGCGGGACGGCTTTGTCATGGGCGACGGCTCCGGTGTCGTGGTTCTCGAAGAGCTGGAACACGCCAAGCGCCGCGGGGCCAAGATCTACGCCGAAATCGTCGGCTACGGCCTGTCGGGCGATGCCTACCACGTGTCGGCCCCGGTGGAGGACGGCAACGGCGCCCGCCGCGCCATGCGCACCGCCCTGAAGCGGGCCGGGCTGGCACCCACGGATATCGACTACATCAACGCCCACGGCACCTCCACGCCGCTGGGTGACGACATCGAGCTGGGTGCGGTGAAGGCGCTGTACGACGGTGGCCCGGTCACCTGTGCGATGTCCTCCACCAAGTCGGCCATCGGCCACCTGCTGGGGGCGGCCGGTGCGGTGGAAGCGATCTACTGCGTGCTGGCCATGCGCGACCAGGTGGTGCCGCCGACGCTGAACCTGGAGAACCCGTCGGCCCAGGCCGCGGGCGTCGATCTGGTTCCGCACACCGCCCAGGAGCGCAAGGTCGACGTCGTGCTGTCGAACAGCTTCGGGTTCGGCGGAACCAACGCCTCGCTGGTGCTCCGCCGCTACGCGGCCTGACGCCCATGCGCCGGACGGCCGGCGTCATCGGGTTCCTGTACACGCTGGCGCTGATTGCCGGCGTCGGGTTCCTGGCCCTCATCGAAGCCGCTGATGCGCCCGGACCGGCAGAGCGCGAGATCACCGTGGTGGTACCGCGCGGGGCCGGGCTTGAACGCATTTCCGGGCTGCTTGCCGCCGAAGGGGTGGTGGAGGAGCCGCGCCTGTTCGCCCTGGTGGCGGTGCTGCGCGGTGCTTCCGGCAGCCTGCAGGCCGGCGAATACGCCTTTCCCCCGCAAGCCAGCGTCGTCGACGTGCTCGACCGGCTGAACGCCGGCGCGGTGCTGACCTATCAGGTCACCGTGCCGGAGGGCTGGACTTCTGCCCAGGTGGTGGCAGCACTGAACGCCAACGAGCACCTGACGGGGGCGGTGGCCGCCATACCGCCGGAAGGCAGCCTGCTGCCGGAAACCTATCGCTTCCGCCGCGGCGACACCCGGGCGGAGATGCTGGACCGCATGGCCGAGGCCCAGGATGCGCTGCTGGCCGAGCTGTGGGAGGGCCGCGCGCCGGACCTGCCCTATGCCACGCCGGAGGAGGCGGTGACGCTGGCCTCCATCGTGGAAGCGGAAACCCCGGTGGCGGAGGAGCGGCCGCTGGTGGCCGGCGTCTTCCTCAACCGCCTGGCCGACGGCATGCGGCTCGATTCCGATCCCACCGTGGCCTACGCCATCACCCAGGGCCGCCAGCCGCTCGGCCGGCCGCTGACGCGGGCGGACATCAACGCCACCCAGTCCCCCTACAACACCTACCGGTCGAACGGGCTGCCGCCGGGGCCCATCAACAATCCCGGCCGGGCGGCCCTGGAAGCGGCCCTGCACCCTGAAGCCTCGCCCTACCTGTTCTT
>JAGQRL010000005.1:18548-19838 GCA_020425485.1 Rhodospirillaceae bacterium | reverse complement strand
GGCCGGCGGTTGTCGGGGTCGACCAGGCTGAGATCCCAGAACTCCGTACCCTGGTAGATGTCCGGCACCCCCGGTGCGGTCAGTTTCAGCAGCGCCTGGGCGAGCCCGTTGAGCGCGCCGACCACGGCGATGCGCCGCTGGAACTGCATGAGGTCGCTGAGGAAGGCGCCGCTGCGGCGGTGATCGAGGATGCCGCGCAGGAAGCGTGACACCGCACTTTCATAGCCGTCGTCGGGGTGCGCCCAACTGGAATGCACCTTGGCTTCGCGCACCGCCTTGGTGAGATAGGCCACCATGCGGTCGGCCAGATCGCCCATGGCCGGGTCGGCGGGGTCGACCAGCTCGGTCGGCCAGGCGCCCACCAGCATCTGGTAGATCAGATATTCGTCGTTGCGGCCGGGGCCGTGCGGATCCTCGCCCTTCTTGCGCGCGTTCAGCGTCGCCCAGCGGCGCACCCGCCGGCGCCATTCGGTGCCCAGCTCCGTCAGCACGGCCAGCCGGGCGCGCACATCCTCGCCGCGCTTGTGGTCGTGGGTGGCGGTGGCCAGCAGCCCGTAGGGATGGTGGCGCAGCCGGGCGCCGGCCTGGCGGTGGAAGGCCGCCGGGCTGTTGGCAAACCAGCTCGGCTCGCCGCCCACTTCGTTGAGCGCCACCAGCCGGTAGTAGCGATAGAACGCGGTGTCCTCGATCGCCTTGGCGGTGACCGGCCCGGTGACCTGCTGGAACTTCAGTGCGGTCTTCAGGATGTCGCGGGACTTGTAGCCGCGGCCGCGCTGGCGGCGCAGATCGGTGGTCAGCACCTGGCCGAGGAAATCGAAGATCGAGCGGTCGGCCACGGTGGCGCTGCGCCGCGCCTGGGAAATCGCCCAGTCGAGGTAGCGCAGGTCCTCCTCGCTGGAGCCGGTTTCGGTGATGTAGGTGCGGTAGATCGGGAAGTGGGTAACGATCTCCACCAGCGCCTGGGTGATGCCAGGCAGCGAGAAGTCGCGCGTCGTCCAGCTCTGCTTGGCCAGCTGGTGCAGGTCGGACGCGATGACGTAGATCTCCGACGCCAGGTTGGATTGCACCGTCAGCCGCTTGGCCGCCACCGCGATGGCTTCGAACTCCACGTCGGAACGGCCGATGAAGCGCTGGTAGATCTGGGTGAACAGCTTCTCCGCCGCCGGGTTGACGAACAGCCGGCACACCTGGTTGGCGAACTCGTAGCCGGTGGTGCCGTCCACCGGCCATTCGCCGCGCAGGTATTCGTGGCGGGCCAGGATCTTCTCCACCAGCAGGTAGAAGACGTGG
>JAGQRL010000005.1:0-18490 GCA_020425485.1 Rhodospirillaceae bacterium | reverse complement strand
TCCCGCTGCATCACCATGTAGGACGCGCGGTCCTGCAGCCGCTCGCAATAGCCGGCAGGGTCGTAGAGCCCGTCGATATGGTCCAGCCGCAGCCCGTGGATCTTGTTTTCCGCGATCAGGCGGAACACCAGCCCGTGCGACACCTCGAACAGCTCCGGCTCCTCCATGCGCAGGCCGGCGAGGTCGTTGATGTCGAAGAAGCGGCGGTAGTTGATTTCCGCCGTCGCCACCCGCCAGAAGGCGATGCGATAGCTCTGGCGCTCCAGCAGGTCGTGCAGGGCGCGCCAACTGTTGTGCTCGCCGGGCGTGCCTTCGTAGCTGCGCAGTGCAAGGTCGAGCGCTGCCGCCAGCGCGCCATCGGCCTTCGCCAGGGCGGCAAGCCGGCCCTTCAGCACGGCGGCCTGGCGGTGGGCCGCGGCCATGCGGGTGACCGACTGGGCCGACGGCTTGATCTTGGCGAAATCGGCGATCAGCGTCGCCAGCTCCTCGCTGGGTGCTTCCAGCCGGTCGCGCACCACCCGCAGGATCCGCGGATAGTCGCGCGGCGAGATGGGGAAGCGGTGGCCGTAGTACCACACGCTGAAGGTCCCGGCCTCGGCATCGAAGCCGAGCTTCAGTTCGCCGCGTTCCAGGATGTTGCCGTAGTGATCGCCGAGGAAGGGCAGCAGCACCTTGTCCTTCAGCGTCGGTTCGGCGGGCTGCCAGTCGATATCGAAGAAGCGGGCAAAGGGGCTCGCCCGGCCCCATTCCAGCACGTCCAGCCACCACGGATTGTCGGCCCCGCCGACCCCCATGTGGTTGGGCACGAAATCCAGGATCAGCCCCATGCCGTGCTTGGCGAGCGCCGCCGACAGCCGGTCGAAGGCCGGTTCGCCGCCGATTTCCGGGTTGATCTGGTTGTGGTCGGTGATGTCGTAGCCGTGGGCCGAGCCGGGCCGTGCGGTGAGGAACGGCGAGGCGTAGACGTGGCTGATCCCGAGATTGGCCAGATAGGGCACGATGGCCGCCGCGGCATCGAGATCGAAGCCGGCGTGGAGCTGCAGGCGGTAGGTGGCCCGCGGGATGGCCGGCGGGCGTTCCCCGGTCATCCGTCCGCTCCCGGCTCCGGGGCCACCAGGGTCCACACCACCGACCAGGCGGGCAGTGCGCGATCGGCGATGGCGGCCGCTTCGGGCACGGCGAACAGGGGAGTACGGTCGGGATCGAACACGGCGACGGCTTCCAGCGGATTATCGGAAAGGTTGCAGACTAGCACAAGACGGCTGCCGTCGTCCGCCGTCCAGGTCACCCGCAACCCAGCGTCCAGGATGCGCTCCGCCGCCGCCGATCCCCCCGTCAGCTTCGGCAGCAGCGGGGCGACGTACTGGGCGCGCAGGCGCAACAGCCGCGCCACCAGGTCGAGGCGCTGGCGCGCGCCGGCCGGGCTGCCGGCCGCCAGATCGGGCCATACCAGGCGCGAGTTGGCGAAGGTGTCCTCGGCATTGGGATCGGGGATGCGGGCGCGCGCCGCGGGATCGGCGAACTGGCCGAACTTGCCGAACTCCTTGCGGCGGCCTTCGCGCACCGCATCGGCCAGCTCGTCGTGGAAATCGCAGAAGTAGAGGAAGGGCTCCGTCGCCCCCCACTCCTCGCCCATGTAGAGCATGGGGATCTGCGGGGCCAGCAGCAGCAGCGCCAGGGCGGCATCCACCGCTTCCGGCCGGGCCAGGGTGGTCAGCCGGTCGCCGAAGGCGCGGTTGCCGATCTGGTCGTGGTTCTGGATGAAGTTGACGAAGGCGGTGGGCGGCAGATGCCGGCTGGGCTCGCCGCGGGCTTCCCCGCCGCGGTGGCGCGAGGCATCGCCCTGGTAGACGTAGCCGGTGGTCAGCGCGGTGGCGAGCTGGTCGACCGGCCGCTCGTAGTCCTCGTAGTAGCCGTCCAGCTCGCCGGTCAGCAGCACGTGCAGCACGTGGTGGTAGTCGTCGTTCCACTGGGCGGTGTAGGCGTCGGCATCGCCGCCGGACTGGTGGGTGAGGAAGCGCGCCTCGTTGGCGTCGTTCTCCAGCACCAGATGCACATGGCGGTCGGCCGGCAGGCGCCTGTACACGGTCTCCGCCAGCTCCGTCAGGATGTGGGTGGGGCTGTCGTCGCGGATGGCGTGCACGGCATCGAAGCGCAGCCCGTCGAAGCGGAACGCCTCCAGCCAGTAGACGGCGTTGGCGATGAAGAAGTCGCGCACCGGCCGCTGTGAGAAGTCGATGGCCGAGCCCCACGGCGTGTGGAAGCGATCGGTGAAGAACTGCGGCGCGTAGACGTGCAGGTAGTTCCCGTCCGGTCCGAAGTGATTGTAGACGACGTCGAGGAACACCATCAGGCCGCGGGCATGGGCGGCATCGATCAGGGCGTGCAGGTCGTCGGGCCCGCCATAGGCGCGGTCGGGCGCGAAGGGCAGCACGCCGTCGTAGCCCCAGCCGCGGGCGCCGGGGAAGTCGGCCAGCGGCATCAGCTCGATCGCGGTGATGCCGCTCGACACGTAGTGGTCGAGCCGGCGTTGCAGCCCGGCGAGGGTGCCTTCCGGGGTGGCGGTGCCGACATGCAGCTCCACCAGTGCGGTTTCGTGCCACGGCCGGCCGCGCCAATCGTCCTCGCGCCAGTCATAGGCCAGCGGATCGACGACGACGGACGGGCCGTGGGCATCGTCGGACTGGCAGCGCGAGGCCGGGTCGGGCACCCACAGCCCATTGGGAACCTTGTACTGGTAGCGCGTGCCGATGCCGGCCTTGGCGGTGGTTACCTCGAACCAGCCGTCACCGGTGGGCTGCATCGCCAGTTCCACCGCACCGGCGTCGAGCACCAGTTCCAGCTCCTGGACACCCGGTGCCCAGATGCGGAACCGCACCTGCCCATCGGCCAGGGGTGTGGCGCCAAAGGCCGTCCAATCGCCGATCTTCGTGTCCATGGGATCGTCCTCGGTTGCTGAACGTGGCGGTTGGGTGGGCGTGGCGGGTGGCTGGGCTGGGCTGGGCAGTGGATGGCAGTGGATGGGCGGCGGCGGGACCCTATCGCGGTATCAGGCCGGTGTGCCCCGGCCGTCTTGCAGGAGCATCATCGAGCGCTCTTCGATGCGCAATCCACGACCGGGCAGATGCACGCGGCTGTCGCTGCGCAAACCGGGTGCTGCGGTGTCCAGCACCCGGTGCCAGCCGCCGACGCCGGGCACCTGCGGCAAATGGAACAGGGCCGGCGTGCGCTCGGCGTTGAACAGCAGCAGGAACACATCGTCGGTTTCCGCCCGGCCATCGGCGGTGAGATACGGCCCGGCGCGGCCGTTCAGCATCATGATGACGCGGCGCGAGCCCCAGGTTTCCGGGCGCGCCGGCTTGCCGTCGGCGCCGAACCAGGCGATGTCCGGCACCCCTTCGGACGACTTGAAGGTGCCGTGCAGGAAGCGCGGCCGGCGGAACACCGGATGGTCGCGGCGCAGGCGGATGAGCCGGCGGGTGAAGGCCAGCAGGTCGCGGTCGCGCTCGCCGAGCCCGTCCCAGTCGAGCCACGAGATCTCGTTGTCCTGGCAATAGGCGTTGTTGTTGCCCTGCTGGGTGCGGCCCATCTCGTCGCCGGCCAGCAGCATCGGCGTGCCCTGGCTGAGCAGCAGGGTGGCGAGGAAGTTGCGCTTCTGGCGTTCCCGCGCAGCGATGATGGCCGGGTTGGTGGTGGGGCCTTCCGCGCCGTGATTGTCCGACAGGTTGTGGTCGTGGCCGTCGGCGTTGTTCTCGCCGTTGGCCAGGTTGTGGCGGTCGTTGTAGCTGACCGTGTCGTTGAGGGTGAAACCGTCGTGGCTGGCCACAAAGTTCACCGAAGCCCAGCTCCGCCGCCCGCGCCGCTCAAACAGGTCCGACGAGCCGCTGATGCGCCCGGCGAACTCGCCCAGCTTGCCGGGATCGCCGCGCCAGAAGGCGCGCACGCAGTCGCGGTAGCGGTCGTTCCACTCCGCCCAGCCGGCGGGGAAGTTGCCGAGCTGGTAGCCTCCCGGCCCGACATCCCACGGCTCGGCGATCAGCTTCGTGCGCTGCAGCACCGGGTCCTGCTGGATGGCGTCCATGAAGCCGCCATTGGGATCGAAGCCGTAGGGCTCGCGCCCAATCGTCGCCGCCAGGTCGAAGCGGAACCCGTCGACATGCATCTCCGACACCCAGTAGCGCAGCGAATCCAGCACCATCTGGTTGACCCGCGGATGCGACAGATTGAGCGTGTTGCCGCAGCCGGTTTCGTCGATGTAGTAGCGCTCGTTGCCCGGCACCAGGCGGTAGTAGGACGCGTTGTCGATGCCGCGGAAGCTCAGCGTCGGGCCCAGGTGGTTGCCCTCGCTGGTGTGGTTGTAGACCACGTCGAGGATGACCTCGATGCCGGCGGCGTGCAGCGCCCGCACCATGGTCTTGAACTCGCTGGGCAGCCCCGTGGCCAAATAGCCGATCTCCGGGGCGAAGTAGCACATGGTGTTGTAGCCCCAGTAGTTGCTGAGGCCCCGTTCCAGGAACATGCGGTCCTGCAGGAAGGCGTGCACCGGCAGCAGTTCCAGGGCGGTGATGCCGAGTTTCACCAGGTGGTCGATCACCGCCGGCATGCCGAGCCCGGCGATGGTGCCGCGCAGGGCCGCCGGCAGGCGGGTGTTGAGCTGGGTGAGGCCGCGCACATGGGCTTCGTAGACCACCGTGCGGTCCCACGGGATATCCGGCGGCCGGTCGTCGCCCCAGGTGAACGCGTCGTCCACCACCCGGCATTTGGGCATGCCGCGCGCATTGTCGCGGCGGTCGAAGCCGAGGTCCTCGCGCGGCGCGTTCAGGCGGTAGCCGAAATGGGCGTCCGACCAGCGCAGCGGCCCGCTGAGCGCCTTGGCGTACGGGTCGATCAGCAACTTGTGGGGGTTGAAGCGATGGCCCCGCTCCGGCTCGTACGGGCCGTAGACGCGGTAGCCGTACAGCATGCCCGGCCGGCCCGTCGGCAGATATCCGTGCCACACGCCATCGGTGTGCTCCGGCAGGATCACCCGATCGATTTCACGTGTTCCGCCGCGGTCGTACTGGCACAGCTCGACGTGATGGGCGTTGGCTGAGAACAGCGCAAAGTTGACGCCGCCCCCATCCCAAGAGGCCCCGAGCGGGTAGGGTCGGCCCGGCCAAACCGGCGATTTTGAGTGGATCCGGGTCATCCACGGCTCCTTCGGGGCAACTCTCGGCGGGCGAGTATAGGATGTCGGTCCGCTGCAATCACCCCAGCGCAAGTCGGAACCTCTGCCACAATCCAAAACCTTGTTCAGAATCAGATTTTTACCGGTGCTTTTTTAAGTAGATCCTGATAGTTTTGTGGCATTGGTGACAGTGAACTTCCGCCTGCGACTCGCCAGGTGGCCGTCTGCTGGCTTCATCCGGAACCGCTCGGATCGCTCCGGGAGTTGGGACGCTATGCTGCTTGGCGAATTGCTGGTCCAGGAAAACCTGACGTCGGCTGCCGATATCGATCTGGCGCTCGACCGCCAGCGTCGCGTCGGCGGCACCATCGGGGAAAACCTGCTGGCCCTGGGCAAGGTTACCGCCGAGCAGCTTGAAAGCGTCTTCCGCCGCCGCCCCGCCGCCCCCGCGACCATCGAGGCGTCCGGCCTGCGGCCGACCTTCCTGGTCGGCCTCATGCTCAAATGCATGTACGTCTACGGGCTCAGCACGCCGGCCCAGCTTGCCGACGAGATGCGGCTTAGGGTCAGCGTGGTCAACCAGATCATCGATCTGGCCAAGGAGCGCAGCTTCGTGGAGGTGCTGGCCGTCGGCACCCATGTGGTCGGCACCGACCAGCGCTTCGTGCTGTCGGCCGCCGGTACCGCCCGCGCCATGGAGGAGCTGGAGCGCTCGCAATACGCCGGGCCGGCACCGGTGACGCTGGAGGACTACCACAACCAGATCGCCCGCCAGCGCATCACCCACGAGCGGGTGACGCGGCCGCGCCTGGAACGCGCACTCGGCCATCTGGTGGTGGACGAAAGCCTGTTCGGCAATCTCGGCCCCGCCGTCAATTCCGGCCAGACGCTGCTGCTCTACGGCCCATCCGGCAACGGCAAGACGGCGATCGCCCGGGCGCTGGCCCACTCCTTCCTGAAGGAGGTGTACGTCCCCTACGCCATCGAGGTGGACGGCCTGGTGATCAAGGTGTTCGACCCCTCGGTCCACCACATCTCCGAGCCCGTCGCCGACGATGCGGCGGCCCATGTCACCGGCCGCACCATCCGCCGCGACCAGATCGACCGGCGCTGGGAATGCTGCCGGCGGCCGGTGATCGCCACCGGCGGCGAGTTGAACCTGTCGATGCTCGATCTGGTCTACCAGAACGAGCTGCGCTTCTACGAAGCGCCGGTGCAGCTCAAGGCGTCCGGCGGCATCCTGATCTTCGACGATTTCGGCCACCAGGCGGTGCGGCCCGCGGAAATCCTCAACCGCTGGCTGGTGCCCATGGAGCAGCGGGTGGACTACCTCAGCCTGCGCTCGGGCAAGAAGTACGAGTTCCCCATCGATCAGCTCACCATCTTCGCCACCAACATCTCGCCCAACCGGCTGATGGACCCGGCGATGATCCGGCGCTTCCCGTTCAAGATCGCGGTGAACCCGCCGACCTTCCGCACCTTCCGCCGGATTTTCGAGGCGGCGTGCCAGCGCAACGGCCTGACGGCACCGCCCGACCTGCTCGACCGCCTGCGCACCGATTTCTACGAGCGCCAGAACCGTCCCATCGCCGCCTATCACGGCGAGTTCGTCGCCAACTACGTGGTGGCCCGCTGCCGCTTCGAAGACCGGTTGCCGACGCTGGACGAGAACATTGCGATGGACGCTCTCAGCCACCTGTACATCCAGCAATGACCCACATCTCCCACCCCGACCCGACAGCCCGCGCGATGGCATCCGCCGCCGCAGCCCGGCCCCAGCTCAGCTAGCCAGACGGTGCCGCCCATGTCCGACACCACCGCAAACTCCGGCCTTCCCCTCCGCCGCCCCGAACCGCCGGCCGCGCGCTCCCGCCCCCGGCGACGCCTGGTTGCGGGCCTCCTCGGCAGCAACGCGGTGTTCTGGGTGGCCGCCGCGGTGTCGGCGCTGTGGGTGCTGGGCTGCCTGTGGTGGGTGCATGTGGAAATCGGGCTCGGCACCATGCTGGCGCTGCTGCCCCACGAGATCGGCGGCTCGCTGGCCGGGCTGGTGGCGCCGCTGGTGCTGATCTGGATCGTCGCCGGCCAGGCCCATCGCATCTTCTTCGCCGATACCGAGCTTGACCGCAGCCGGCTGGGCCGCCGCGTCACCGCGCTGTCCGGCAGCCTCGACGGCATCGAGAGCCGCTTCGGCGAGCTGGTGAGCCGGTTGGAAGGGCGCGCCCGCGCGGTGTCCGAAAGCTCCGATGCGGCCCTGGCCCGCCTCGCCGACGCCACGCAGAAGATGGACGGGCGGATCGCCGCCATGTCGGATGCCTCGCGCACCAGCCGTGCTGACCTGGAAGCGCTGAGCGAAAGCATCGGCGGCTCGGCCACCCTGCTCGGCACCGCCATCGAGGATCTGAAGACCCAGTCCGCCGGCCTGCGCAGCTCGGCGGAGGAGACGGTGACGGCGCTGACCACCGGGGCGGAGGACTTCACCGAGAAGTCCACCGATACCGTCGACAAGCTGAAGAAGAGCGTGACCGGGCTGGCCAAGGACGTGCGCGTGCTGGCCGAGCGCTTCACCGAGCTGTCCCAGGAAATCGACGTGCGCACCGAGGTGCTGTGCAGCCGGGCGGAATCCGCCTCGGAGCGCCTGGAAGGTGCGGTGTCGGACATGGGCACCCAGGTGGACGGCGTCGCCCGCTCCATCGATCAGGTGGACGCCCAGCTGTCCGAGGCCACCGGCCTGCTGACCCAGCGCCGCGACACCCTGGTGGAAGCCATCGGCACCGCCACCCAGCATTTCAAGGAAGCCCACGGCCTGCTGACGACCGTCACCGAGCAGTTCGATGCCACCGGCCTGACCGCTGGCCGCGCCGGTACGGCACTGGGCGAGCTGTTGCAGGCCCGTGCCGCCACCATCACCGAGCAGGTGGACAAGCTGGTGGCGCTGGAAAGCCGGCTCGACGCCCGCGGCCAGGCGCTGGACCAGGTGTCGCTGCGGGTGGCCGAACGCATCGCCCCGCTGGACAGCGCGCTGGCCGAAGCCTCGCGCAAGCTGGAAGCCGATGTGGCTGCCGCCGTTGAACGCACCGGCACCGCGGCTGCCGAGCTGACCGCCGTCGGCACCCGCGCGGTGGGCGATCTGGACGAGCGGATCGACCGCATCGACGACGCCGTGGCCTCCATCGGCGCCCGCCTCACCGAGGTGCAGGCCTCCTCCGACCGCGCCGACGCGGTGATCGCCACCGCCACCGACAGCCTGGCCGGCGTGCTTGCCGACATGACCAGCGCTCTGTCGCGGCTCGACGGGCTCACCGGCGCGCTGGCCGAAGGCACCGGCGAGCGCACCGCGGAGCTGGAACGCGCGTCGGGCGTCGTGCTGGCCGCCACAGACCGCCTTGGAGAGGTGTTCGACGAGCGCCTGTCGGCCCTGGAACGCACCGGCCGGTCGGCCACCAGCCGCGTCGATACCCTGCGCACCGCCTTCCGCAAGGAAGCCGGCGGCCTGATGGTGGCCGCAGCCCAGATTTCCGCCCGCGCCAAGCGCGCCCAGAAGGCCATCGGCGAGCAGGCGACCGCGCTGGCCGGCCTGGGCGACGGGCTGGATGCGCGCAGCAGCGCCATCGCCGAGCGCCTCGCCCAGCAGATCGGCACCGTCAGCGAAACCGTCACCGCCATGCTTGACCGCATCGAGACCAGCGGCGGTGCGGTGGACGACATCGCCGGCCGCCTGCGTGGCGCCACCGGGGCCGCCGCCGATGCCGAAGCGGCTGTCGAGCGGCTGTCCACCTCCATGACCGGCGTCGGCGAACGCCACGACGTCATGATGGAGAACCTGGAACGCCATGGCACCCGGCTGGCAACCGTGGCGGAAACCACCCGCAAGATCATCGACCAGAACGACCGGGCGAGTGCCGCGGTGGATGCCCGCACGGTGGAAATCGGCCAGCACACCACCCGCCTCAACGATGTGCAGACCCGCCTGTTCGAGGAAGGCACCCGGGTCGCCAACCTGGCGTCGGGCATCGCCGACCGGCTGGCCGGGCTGCCTGATACCGCCACCAAGACGGCCGACGCCCTCAACGCCGCCGTTGCCGCCGCCGCCCAGCGCCTGGCCGAACAGCAGACCGGGCTGGCCGCCGGCACCGAAGGGCTGCAACGCGTGGTCGATACCGCCGAAACCCGCATCGCCGAAAGCCTGGCGCTGATGCAGGCCAAGGGCGAAGCGGTGGCGGACGCCACCAAGCAGGCGCAGGAGCGCTTCACCGGCCTGGCCATGACCATGGACTCCGGGCGCGAGGGCTTCCGCGAAATCGCCGAGCGCATGGAAAGCGACCTCTCACGCATCACCCGCACCATGGAAGAACGCGGCCAGGCCATGGCATCGGCTGCCCAGTCGGTGGGCGAGCGCATGGATGGCGTGACCAGCCTGGTGGCCACCCGGCTGGAAGCCATCGCCACCGCCGGGCGGGCGCTGGGCGAACAGGTGGCGCAGATCGACGAAACGCTGCGCCGCGACCTCGATCAGATCACCGCGGCCACCGACAAGGCGGCCGACAGCGCCGGGCATATCCGCGACGGCTTGCGCGAGCAGACCCGCGAAGTCGCCAAGCTGTCCGGCGAGCTGTCCCAGCACGGCCGCGCGCTCACCGAACAGTTCGAAGCCCAGCGCACGGCGCTGAGCGAAAGTGCCAGCGAAGCGGTGCGCCAGGTGTCCTCCGCCGCCGCCACCCTGCGCACGCGGACCGAGGAAATCGCCAGCGGTTCGGAAGAAGCCGGCCGCCGCATCACCGGCAGTGCCGCGGAAATCCTGCAGGCCGGCGGCCGCATCAAGGAGGTGACGGACACCTCCGCCGCCGCCCTGGCGGAAATCGCCGGCACCATCGTCGCCCGGTCGGACGCCATCGTAGCGGCAGCGGACCGCGCGCGCGACCGCATCGCCGACCTGGCGGGCGCCATGGACGAGCGCAGCGAAGCGGTGGACGGGCGCACAGCCTCGGCCATCCAGCACCTGCGCGAGCTGGCCGAAGAGTTGCGCACCCTCGCCCCGGCCATCGAGCTGACGGCGGACAACGCCGAAGCCCGCACCGGCGAGGTGGCCAAGAACGTGCAAGCCCGCCTGGAAGCCCTGCGCAAGGGTGCCGACGACGTGGCCAAGGCGCTGCGCAGCGCCGGCGAGGTGATGGACGACCGGTTGCAGCGCTTCGACGGCGGGGCCGATTCCGCCGAACGGCGCATCCGCGACATCACCGCAGCGCTGGAGCGCCAGGCCGCCGACGTGCACCTGATCACCGACAAGGCCGTGCACCGGGTGGAAACGGTGCGCCGCTCGGTCGACGAGCAGAGCCAGGATCTGGCCGCCGCCGTCGGTGCCGCCACCACCCAGATGGACCAGGTGGGTGCCGCCTTCGCCAAGCGCAGCGAGCAGGCGATCCAGGCAGCCGAGGAAGTGGCCAAGCGCCTCACCTCCGTCGGCGTGGTGGCCCAGCGCGAAACGGTGGAGCTGGCCTCTTCCGTCGAAGGCATTGCCGCGCGCATCAGCGGCGAGGCCGGCAAGGTGCGCACCGAGATCGACGCCCTGTTCAACAACACCGAAATGTCGATCAGCCGGGTGGAGCAGACCCGCGAAAGCATGCTGGCCTTCGGCGACGACATCGCCGCCTGGTCGCACGCCGCCTCGGCCCAGCTTCAGGAAGCCAGCGACCGCGTGCGCACCGAGATCGAGGAAATTGGCAAGGCCCGCGATGCCCTGGCGGTGGGTGTGGAACACGCCTTCGACGATCTGGGCTCGCGCATCGAGGAGCTCAGCTCGGCGGCAGAGCGGGTGGAACGCCGCATCGCGGAAAGCGGCACCGGCCTGTCGCGCCAGTGCGACCGGCTGGTGGATGCCTCCACCAGTGCGTCCCAGACCATGCAGGACGCGTCGGCCGTGTTCCTCAGCCAGACCACGGCCCTGGCACGCGCGTCCCGCGAGGCCATGGACCAGGCCGACCGGGTGCGCGACAGCGAGGTGCACGCGCGCCGCGACGCCTTCCTGAACGCCGCCAAGTTCGTGATGGAGAGCCTGAATTCCATCGCCGTGGACTTCAACCGGCTGCTCGACCACGAGGTGCCGGAGAAGACCTGGAAGAGCTTCTACCGCGGCGACACCAGCGTGTTCACCCGCCGTCTGGTCACGCTGCGCGACCGCGTGCCGGGCGAGGCGATCCGCGGCAAGTTCGAGATCGACGGCGAATTCCGCGCCTATGTGCAGCGCTACTTCCGCCAGTTCGAGGAGCTGCTGGACCACGCCGCCGCGCGCGACCACGGCGATGTGCTGACGGCCACCCTGCTCACCTCGGATGTCGGCAAGCTCTACATGATGCTGTGCGGCGCCCTGGGCCGCGAACGCCCCAGCCCCACCGGCGGCGGCCCCGGCTACGGCGAAACGGCCGAAGCGGCGGAGTAGGCAGCGCGGGCGGGCATCGGCCCGGTGCCCCCACGGGGTGGCTCTTGGCACCGGTTGGCGCCGGCCGGTTCCTGACCGCTTCTTGGAGTTCGACCGGCCATGGCAGATCCGGTAGATGCCGGCGCCGCCCCGATCACCGGGCGGTGCTATTGCGGGGCGACGACCATCACGGCGACGGCACCACCCAACGCCATCGCCTATTGCCATTGCGTGGACTGCCGGCGGTCGACCGGGGCGCCGGTGGCGGCATTCGCCGGGTTCGACGAAGCTGCGGTGACGTTTTCCCCCGATGACGGGCGGTCGGTCTCCGTCACCCCCGGGGTTGAGCGCACGTTCTGCGCCTCCTGCGGCTCGCCCCTTGCCGGGCGCTACGACTATCTGCCCGGACAGGTCTATGTCGGCCTCGGCCTTCTCGATCAGGCGGACGAGCTTGCCCCGCAGCTTCACGCGCACGCATCGCAGCGCCTGAAATGGCTCCACATCGACGACGGGTTGCCCAGGGTCGAGAACACCTCGCGCGCCCAATTGCGCGACCCCGCCGGATAGGACTTCCCACACGCCGCCCGGTTCACCTTGCCGCTCATCCGGCTCCCCGACTGGCGCGCTTGTATTTCGGTAAATCTAGAAATACCGCTTGACGAACCCCGGCGGCAGGATCACGCTTGGGCCATGGATCTGGAAACCCTGGCCAAGCGGCTCGATTCCCTCGGCAACGTCACCCGCCTGTCGGTCTTCCGCGCCCTGGTGCGGGCGGGGCGCGACGGCGCGCCGGTGGGCTACCTGCAGCGCCGCCTCGGCGTGCCCGGCTCCACCCTGTCGCACCACCTGCGCAAGCTGATCGAGGTGGGCCTGGTGACCCAGGAGCGGCAGGCGACCACGCTGATCTGCCGGGCCGACTTCGAAGCCATGAACGAAACCCTGGGCTTCCTCGGCAACGAATGCTGCCGCGACCTGCCGCTGTGCGCCGCCGGCGCCGAAGAGGACGACCGCAGGGACGTGGCCTGAGTTTTTACGCTGTCAAAGTTCGATCATTCTGGAAGGATCGAGAGATGACCACCGCATCGCGCACCGCCACCGCCCGCCTGCAAGTCCCGCGCGGCTGGGGCGTTCCCCTGGTCATCGTGCTCATCCTTGCGGGCGTGGCGGCCGTTTCCCCGGCCGATGCGCTGGCCAGCTTGCGCTTCACCGCCGAAGCCCTGCTCGGCATCGCGCCGTTCCTGGCCCTGTCCGTCGGCTTCACTGCCTATGCCAAGGCCAGCGGCGCCGATGCGCTGATCGCCCGGGCCTTCAGCGGCCATACGGCGGGCATGGTGGTGGCCGGCGCACTGATGGGGGCGCTGTCGCCCTTCTGCTCGTGCGGCGTCATCCCCATCATCGCCGCGTTGCTCGCCATGGGCGTGCCGCTGCCGGCGGTGATGGCGTTCTGGCTGGCCTCGCCCCTGATGGACCCGTCGATGTTCGCGCTGACCACCGGGACCCTGGGCCTCAACTTCGCCATTGCCAAGACGGTGGTGGCCATCCTCATCGGGCTCTATGCCGGCTTCGCCACCCAGGCGCTGATGGCGCGCGGCCTGTTCGCCGACCCGCTGCGCCCCGGCGTCGGCAATGGCGGCTGCTGCACCGCCCGGGTGCGCAACCACGCAGCAGTGGCCTGGCGCTTTTGGAGCGAGCCGGACCGGCGCCGCCGCTTCACCGACACTGCGGTGTCCACCACGCTCTTCCTCGGCAAGTGGCTGGCGCTCGCCTTCCTGGTGGAAAGCCTGATGCTGCGCTATGTGCCGGCCGAGACGGTGGCCAGCACGCTCGGCGGCGGCTCGTGGCTGACGGTGCTGGGTGCCACGGTCATCGGCGTGCCCGCCTACCTCAACGGCTATGCCGCCCTGCCGCTGGTGGGCGGACTGATCGACCAGGGCATGACCCCCGGTGCCGGCATGGCCTTCCTGATCGCCGGCGGTGTGACGTCCATCCCCGCCGCCATCGCGGTGTGGGTGCTGGCCCGCCCGCAGGTGTTCGCCGCCTATCTCGGCTTCGCGCTCACCGGCGCGCTGGCCGCCGGCTTCGCCTACGGGATGCTGGCCGGCTAAAGCCGTCTACCCCACCGAAGCCCGGATCTTTTCCAGCAGGTCCGAGGCGACCAGGATGCCCTCGCGGTCGTGCTTGGCGCGGGCGTCCAACCGGCGGGCGCCCGGCAGGCGGGCGCCGGGCTGGGCGGCGATGGCCGCCGTCAGGTCGGCGATGCGCTGGGCGAAGGCGCCGCCGGAGGTGGCGGCGGGATCGATGGCGATGAACATCTGGCCGGTCCTGGGCGGACCGCCAACCGGCCCGCTGAAGGGCGACGCGTCGATGCCCAGGGTCGCCCCCGCCAGGGCCGCCGCCATCACCTCCGTCAGGATGCCGATGCCGACCCCCTTGTAGCCGCCCGAGGGCGCCATGGAGCCGCCCTTGAGGATCTGTTCGGGATCGGTGGTCGGCCGCCCCTCGGCATCCACCACCCAGCCTTCCGGGATCGCCTGGCCTTCGCGGTGGCGCTTCACCACCTCCGACCGGGCAATCACGCTGGCGCTCTGGTCGATCAGCAGGGCCACACCGCCCGTCCCGTCCGGTACGGCCAGCGAGAACGGGTTGGTGCCCACCACAGGCGTGGTGCCGCCCACCGGTGCTATGGTGGCCGGCGCGTTGGTGAAGCCCAAGGCCACCACGCCGTGCGCCGCCATGGCTTCGGTGTGGTGGCCGAGCACGCCGCAATTGTAGGAGTTGCGCACCGCCAGTACCGCCACGCCCTGGCTGCGGGCGGCGGCAACCAGCGTCGGCGCCGCCGCGGCGATGGCGGGGTGGGCGAAGCCGGTGGCGGCATCCGCCAGCACCGTGCCCGGCCTGGGCACCGTCACTACCGGCACCGCGCGCCCATCCACCTTGCCGCAGCGCACATGCTCCACATAGATCGGCAGGTAGATCAGCCCGTGGCTGGCGATGCCGTCGCGTTCGGCGGCCGCTATGGAGCGGGCCATCACCGCGGCATTGGCCGGTGCGGTTCCGGCGGCTTCCAGGATATCTGCGGCAAAGCCGGCGATCTCCGCCGCCGTCATGGTCGTGGTCTGGCCCATCGCCGATCCGTCCTTCCGTCGCCCCGGTTTGCTGCAACTGCGAATAATTCGCGGCCCACCCCTTGTCGCCGCCGCACCAATAGGTAGATCTTTATTTCAAACGGCGCTCGCCGTCGCCCTATTCGGTCCCAGCTCCCACGCCAGCTTGCCACCCGTGCGTTGACAATGCGCGGGGCCCCGATGCGATGGTGGGTTGGGGCAGCCCCGACCGACGCCGGCGCGCATCGGTCACATCGATAGGATAGGAGAGCATGAAGAGCCAACGGATCGCACGGCGCGCGGTTCTGTTCGCCACCGCCGGCATTGCCCTTGCCGCAACCGTGTTCGGCCCTGGCCGCCCCGCCCTGGCCGACGACGTTACCGTGTTTGCCGCAGCCAGCCTGCGCAACGCGCTCACCGACATCGCCGCGCAATGGCAGGACGAGACCGGCAACACCGCGGTGCTGTCCTTCGCCGGCAGCTCGGCGCTCGCCCGGCAGATCCAGGAAGGCGCCCCGGCCGATCTGTTCATCTCCGCCAATGTGGACTGGATGGACACGCTGGAAGCCGACGGACTGATCCAGGCCGACACGCGGCGCGACATCCTGGGCAACTCCCTGGTGCTGATCGCCCACGGCGCGGACGCAGCACCGGTCGATATCGCCCCCGGCTTCGACCTTGCGGGCCTGCTGGGCGACGAGCATCTGGCCATGGCCTTCGTCGATTCCGTGCCCGCCGGCATCTATGGCCGCGAGGCGCTGACCTCGCTGGGCATCTGGGAGGACGTGCTGCCCCATGTCGCCCAGTCGGAAAACGTGCGCGCAGCCCTCGCCCTGGTGGCCAGCGGCGAAGCCCCCTACGGCATCACCTACGCCACCGATGCGGCGGCCGACGACAACGTGACCGTGGTCGGCACCTTCCCCGCCGACAGCCACCCGCCCATCATCTACCCCGCGGCGCTGACCGCGGAGACCGCCAGCGATGCCGCGGCCCAATTCCTCGACTACCTCTCAACCGACGCTGCCCGGCCGCTGTTCGAGCGCCAGGGCTTCACCGTCATCGACTGACCGGCCGGGATGGACTGGCTATCCCCCGAAGAGTGGATGGCCGTCCGCCTGTCGCTGCGCGTGTCGTTCTGGGCCACGCTGATCAGCCTGCCCTTCGGCGTGCTGACGGCGCTGGCCCTGGCGCGCGGGCGCTTCTGGGGCAAGTCGCTGCTCAACGGCCTGGTGCACCTGCCGCTGATCCTGCCGCCGGTGGTTACCGGCTACCTGCTGCTGATCCTGTTCGGCCGGCGCGGCCCCATCGGCAGCTTCCTGGAAGACACCTTCGGCATCGTCTTCGCCTTCCGCTGGACCGGGGCGGCGCTGGCCTGTGCTGTGATGGGCTTTCCCCTGATGGTGCGGGCGATCCGGCTGGCCATCGAGGCGGTGGACCCCAAGCTGGAGGATGCCGCCGGCACGCTGGGCGCCAACCGGCTGTGGACCTTCGCGGTGGTCACCCTGCCGCTGATCCTGCCGGGCATCCTGGCCGGCGCCATCCTCGCCTTCGCCAAGGCCATGGGCGAGTTCGGCGCCACCATCACCTTCGTCTCCGCGATCCCCGGCCAGACCCAGACGCTGCCCACCGCCATCTACGCCTTCCTGCAAGTGCCGGGGGGCGAGGCATCGGCCATGCGGCTGGTGGTCGTCTCCATCATCCTCGCCATGGGGGCGCTGCTGGTCTCAGAAGCGGTGGCCCGGCGCGTGGCCAAGCGGATTGCCGCGCGATGAGCCTGGAGGTCCGCCTCAGCCACGCCTTTCCCGGCTTCACGCTGGAGGTGGACTTCGCCGCCCCCGATGGGGTGACGGCGCTGTTCGGCAGGTCGGGCTCCGGCAAGACCACCGTGATCAACGCGGTGGCCGGGCTGCTGCGCCCGGCACAAGGCCGCGTGGCGGTGAACGGCACGGTGCTGCTGGATACCGCCCGCGGCATGGTGCATCCGCCCCACCGCCGGCGCATCGGCTACGTGTTCCAGGAAGGCCGGCTTTTCCCCCATCTCAGCGTCCGCCAGAACCTGGCCTTCGGGCAGTGGTTCGGGCCGCGCGACGGGGCGGCGGTGGAAACCGACCGGGTGGTGGAGATGCTGGGCATCGGCCATCTGCTCAGCCGCCGGCCCGGCCTGCTGTCGGGTGGGGAAAAGCAGCGGGTGGCCATCGGCCGCGCTTTGCTGTCCAGCCCCCGCCTGCTGCTGATGGACGAGCCGCTGGCTTCGCTGGACGAAGCGCGCAAGACGGAGATCCTGCCCTATCTGGAACGCCTGCGCGACGAAACGCGGATCCCCATCCTCTATGTCAGCCACGCCATGGCGGAAGTGGCACGGCTGGCCACCACCATCGTTACCCTGCACGAAGGCCGCGTCGGCCTGTCCGGCCCGGCGGGCCATGTGCTGGCCGACCCACGGGTGGTGCCGGAAATCGGCGTGCGCGAGGCCGGTGCGGCGATCGAGGCGCGCGTCGTTTCCCACGATGCCGTGGGCGGCGTGACGGAGCTGGCGATCAGCGCCGGCCGCCTGGTGCTGCCCCATATCGATGCCCCGCCGGGCAGCACCGTACGCGTACGCATCCACGCCCATGAGGTGATCCTGGCGACCGAGAAGCCGTCGGCCATCAGCGCGCTCAACATCCTGCCGGCCACCGTGACCTCGCTTAGCGGCGGCGACGGGCCGGGGGTGGCGGTGGGCCTGCTGGCGGGCGAGGACCCCATGCTGGCCCACATCACCAAGCGCTCGGCCACCGCGCTGGGCCTGGCGCCCGGCACACCGTGCTTTGCCATCGTCAAGTCCGTGGCGGTGGCCAGGCGCGATATCGGCTCCTTCGAAACCCGCCACGCCTGAGGGGCCACTACCCCCGTCCCGCAATCGCCTCCCGCCAGCCACAGGAATGCCGCGCCCCTGGCCGATCCTTCTGCCCGGCAGGAGGGGAAATCCGGCGACCTGGAGGGAACGCAGGGGATGCGGCAGCAACGGCACATCACGTGGTGGCAGGTGGCGGCGGCAATCTGTGCCGCCGGGTTCTTCGGCCTGTCGGCGGGGCCGGCGGCGGCCCAGTTCCCGGTGCAGCAGCCGGTCCCCTGCACCTCCTTCTACGGCGAGCCGGTGCAGTACATCGCCGATGCCGGCCTCAACGATGTCGGCATGTCCACCCGCTATTTCGGCCGGCCGATCATCGTGCTGAACCCGATGGTGCTGCAGCGCTTCGCCCCGCTGGTGCAGATCTGGTGGCAGGCCCACGAATGCGGCCACCACGCCCTCAGCCCCACCATGAACAGCGAGGTGGCGGCCGACTGTTTCGCCACCCGGGCGCTGCGCGACCTGGGCTACATCCGCAGTTGGGCCGATCTTGAGGAGCTGATGCGCGAGCTGTCGACCATTCCGGGCAATGCCTTCACCGGCCATCTGCCCGGCCCCATGCGGGCCGCCCAGGTGCGCGACTGCTACTACAACTGAAACCGGCCCCGTTTGGCGGGGCCGGTTCAAGCCGATTTGGGTCGATTAGGGCCGGGTCAGTCCAGCGGGCGGTGGCGGGTGCGGCCGCGCCGGCCGGTCGGCCGTTCCGGCCGGTAGATCAGCACCCGGGTGATGAGCTGGTCGTGGCCCAGCACGGAGCCTTCCAGCCCCAGATAGCCCAGCCCCCAGGCATAGACGCTGTTGCGGAACAGGGCGCGTTCGCGCGGCGCGCCGGTGTATTCATGGCGGCGCACCAGCGACATCACCGCCTGGAACACCGGGCGCAGGCTTTCCGGCATGTTGCACTGGCCGTAGAGCTG
>JAGQRL010000386.1 GCA_020425485.1 Rhodospirillaceae bacterium | reverse complement strand
TGGGCGGCCGGGCGGGGGTGCGGGCCGGTGCAGACCAAACCAAGATACCCTGGCCCGGCGTCACTCCAGGCACCCCAGCCGCGCCATGCCGCCGGCCATGCGGCGGGCGACGATGGCGATGCGGGCGGCCGCACGCTCGCTGGGCTGGGTGGGCGACCAGGCGCGCGGCGCCGGCAGGATGGCCACCAGGGCGGCGGCCTGCTGGGGCGTGAGCTGGGCGGCCGGCACGCCGAAATGGTGGCGGGCCGCCGCTTCGATGCCGAACACGCCCGGCCCCCATTCGGCGACGTTGAGGTAGATCTCCAGGATGCGGCGCTTGGGCAGCAGGGCTTCCACCATGGCGGTGACATACACCTCCAGGACCTTGCGCACCGCCCCGCCGCCATCCCACAGGAACAGGTTGCGCGCCACCTGCATGCTGACGGTGCTGGCGCCGCGCAGCCGGCCGCCGGCTTCCCATTCCTCATAGGCGTCGCGCACGGCCCCCCAGTCGACCCCGTGGTGGCTGCAGAAGTTGTTGTCCTCCGCCGCCACGATGGCGCCCAGCACCTCGCGCGGCACGTCCTCGATCGCCACCCAGTCGCGCGCCGGCCAGGCGCCGTCCTCCACCGCGCGGATCACCATCAGCGGTGTGGCCGGCACCGGCAGGTAGCGATAGGCGGCAATCGCCAGCACCGGCAGGGTGACGGTGAGGCTGAACAGGACCACCAGGATGCCGAGGAAGCGCCGGCGGACGGTTCGCGCGAGACCCATGTCAGAACCGAAAACGACCGTGGACGGTGTCAGGAGGCGAGGAGATCCCGCAGGTCATCGAACGTGCTGACGCAGCGCTCCGCCCCGCGATCCAGCAAGGCCTGGCCGGCCTTGTCCTCATAGTGCCCGCCGCCGGTAAAGCCAATCACGCGCATGCCGGCCCGCACACCGGCGATGACGCCGTTCTCGCTGTCCTCGACCACCGTGCAGTCGGCCGGCGCAAAGCCGATCTTCTCCGCGGCGAACAGGAACAGGTCGGGGTGGGGTTTGCCGTTGGCCACCTGATCGGCGGAATAGAGGTGCGGGCCGAAGTAGTCGATCAGCCGCGTCTTCGCCAGCCGCTGGCGAATGAAGTCCAGTGCGGTGCTGGAGGCGACGGCCTTGGGCAGGGCCAGGCGGCCGAGGCATTCGGCAGCACCGTCGATGGCCTGCAATTCGCTCGCCATGAGGGACTGCCAATAGGCGTTGAGGCTGGCTTCGAAGTCCTCCGGCAGGGGGCGGCCGAAGGCGCTTTGGTGATCTTCGTTCAGTCGTTCGAAATAGGTTTCGTGCGGCACGCCCATGAAGCGCTGGCGGAAGACCAGCGGGTCGTAGGTCATGCCGATCTTGCTGAAATAGTGCTCTTCTCCCTTCCTGTAGAGAATCTCACTATCGACCAGCACGCCGTCCATATCGAAGATGATGGCTTTCATGGCGCGACGATAGAGGGCGGCACCTGGGCCGGCCACTCACATATGTTTTCACAGTGTTGCCGCCCGAACGGCCGATACGGCCACGCCTGCATGGTCCCAGCCCTGCCCTAGCCGAGCCAGCGGCCCAGCCGGGCCACCGCTTTTTCCATGTCGTCGGTCGCCCCGGCGAAGGAGAAGCGCAGCGTGCGGTGGCCGCGCTCGGGATCGAAATCGACGCCGGGGGTGGCGGCGATGCCGGTCTCGTTCAGCAGGCGGCGGCAGAAACCGACGCTGTCATCGGTCAGGTGGGAGATGTCGGCGTAGATGTAGAAGGCGCCGTCGGCCGGGGCCAGGCGGTCGATGCCCAGCTTGGGCAGCCCTTCCAGCAGCACCTGCCGGTTGGCGGCATAGCGGGCGACGTTGCGGTCCAGCTCCGCCCCGCAGTCGAACGCCGCCACCCCGGCGATCTGGCTCAGCGTGGGGGCGGAGATGAACAGGTTCTGGGTCAGGCATTCCACCGCCCGCACCAGGTCCTGCGGCACCACCATCCAGCCCAGCCGCCAGCCGGTCATCGAGTAGTATTTGGAAAAGCTGTTGATGGTCACCGCGTGGGCATCGCCGGCGGCGGTCGCGGTTTCGTGGCCGTAGGTGATGCCGTGATAGATCTCGTCCGAGATCATGCGGATGCCGCGGTCGGCACAATAGGTGGCCAGGGCGGACAGTTCGTCCACCGTCAGCATGGTGCCGGTGGGGTTGGCCGGGCTTGCCACGATCAGCCCGTCCACCGGGTCGGCCAGCCCGTCCAGCAGTTCCGGCGTCGGCTGGAAGCGGGTGTTGGGCCCGGTGGGGATTTCCACCGGCACGCAGCCGAGAGCCGTCAGGATGTTGCGGTAGGCGGGATAGCCGGGGGCGGCCAGCGCCACCCGGTCGCCGGGATCGAAGGCGGCGGCAAAGGCGATGATGAAGCCGCCCGAGGAGCCGGTGGTGACCACCACCTGGGCGTCGTCCACCGCCACCCCGTAGGCTTCCCGGTAGTGCCGGGCGATGCGCCGGCGCAAGGGCGGGATGCCGAGCGCCACCGTGTAGCCCAGCCGCTCGCCGGCCAGGGCGGCCGCCGCCGCTTCCAGCGCGCCGGCCGGAGCGGCGGTGCTGGGCTGGCCCACCTCCAGGTGCAGCACGTCGTCGCCGGCCTGCTCGCGCGCCGCGGCGGCGGACATCACATCCATCACGATGAAGGGCGGCACGCCGCCCCGCTTGGCGACCTTCAAGGCCATGGGGGAACTCCCGCTTCCCGCGCTCTAAAGCGTTTTCTGTTCAGTCTGCACCGGCCCGCACCCCACCCGGCCGCCCAAGCCATTGCAAAATATTGGGTGGCCGGGCGGGGGTGTGGGCTGGAACCGCCTCAGAACCCGAAACGCGCGAGCCCGCCATCGCCCGGCCCGGCGGCCGCCAGGCAGCCGGTCACGGCCCCCAGCTCGGTCGGGCACACCACGGCGGACACACGGCCGGCGGCACCGGCGGCCTGGGCCACCGCACCCGGCGCATCCAGCTCGTCCTCGGTGACGCCGCGGATGGTGGCGGCGAAGGCATCGTCGCCGCCCGTTCCCGCCACCGCTGTCAGCACGTTGAGGGTGTAGGGGTTGTAGAGCACCGCCACCTGGTCCGGCGCTGCTGTGGCGCGCGCCGGGATCACCCCGGTGGTCGCCCCGGCGGTCCCGGTGCCGAACCAGCCGCCCAGCGAAAAGCTGCACGCCGCCGCCACGTTGTTCACCGACAGCGCCGCCACGGTGGCACCGGGCACGCCGCCGATGCCCGGCGGTCCGCCATTGAGCATGCCGGCCACCCGGGACGAACCGACCACCAGCAGGTCGTCCCCCGCTTCCAGGACCTCGCTCGGTTCGCTGAGCGACGGGATATAGGCGCGGATCGCCGCGGCGGCTCCCGCCGGGTTGGCGGGCGCCAGTTCCGCCGCCAGGGTGTCCAGCAGCGCGCCGCCGAACACGCCGGCCTGGCGCAGCTCCGACAAGGTGTCGGCCAGTTCCGTGCGCGTCACCGTGGTGCCCACCGGCCGCGGCGTGCCATCGGGCGCCAGCAGGGCCGCCCGCAGCGCCGGATCGCGAAGCTGGGCCGCCGCGCCTGCCTCAAGATCGGCAGCCAGGGTGCGCGACAGCGGGAAGCCGAAGCGGGCAAGCTGCTCGGCCGGCGCCACCACCTGGCTCCAGCGCAAAACGCCGCCATCGGCGTGGAAGGCATAGAGGCCGCGCACCAGCGCCGGTACCGCCACCTGGCCGCCGGGCAGTGCCGGCCCTTCGAAGCGCCCGAGGGTCAGGTCCACCGGCTCCTCGGTGCCGAGGACGCCGGAAATGCTCTCCGGCGCGTCGATCGAGATGCAGGTGCCCACCGCCCCGGGCGACACCCGCGTCGGCAGCGTAACGGCCATGGCCAGGCCGGCGGCGACCGCGGCATCGACGGCGTTGCCGCCCTGCGCCATGATCTGGAAGGCGATGTCGGCGGCCACCGGCTCGTCGCCGGCAACCGCGTTGGGGGTCGGCACACGGGAATTGCTGCTGGGCAGCACGCAGCCGGCCAGCGCCAGCACCAGGCCGGCTGCCACAAGCCTGCCACGCCGGGTGGCGATGGTGGCACTGCGTGTCTGTTCGCTGGGGGACATATGCGACGCTTTCTCTGCTTGCTGCTCGCCGGCGCCCTGGCGCTGGCCGGACCGCTTTCGGCCCAGGCCCAGGCCCAGCAGCGCCTGTCTTTGATCCGCGATGCGGAGCTGGAACAGACCCTGCGCGGCCTGATCCAACCGGTTCTGGAAGCGGCCGGCGTGTCTCCGTCGGCGGTAACGATCTACATCGTGGAAGACCCCAACCTCAACGCCTTCGTCGCCGGCGGCCAGAACATCTTCATCTATACCGGCCTGCTGATGGCGGTGGAGTCGCCCGAAGAGGTGCTGGGCGTGATGGCCCACGAGGTGGGGCACATCGCCGGCGGCCACCTGGCCCAGGG
>JAGQRL010000385.1 GCA_020425485.1 Rhodospirillaceae bacterium | reverse complement strand
TCTACGGCATCGCCCCGGTGGACGAGAGCGCACCGGAAATCCTCGAAGCCCTGACGATCCCTGGCTACGACCATGGCCACCAGCTTGCGGCGGCGTCGCAATGATGGCGGCCACCCACGATACGCCGCCCAATGGCTGGGCCGCTCGGCCACCAGCAGGCGTGCCGGGCGGCGGTGACGATGCACGTCTGGCGGCAGCGCTGCCGGGACTGACCGCGGACTCCCGCGCGGTCAAGCCGGGCTGGCTGTTCGCCGCCCTGGAAGGCCGCACGGTGGACGGCCACGCCTATATCGGCGAGGCGGTGACCCGCGGCGCCGCCATCGTGGTGGCCCGCCCCGGTACCCAGCTGCCGCCGGCCGCCGAGGGCGTGGAGCTGATCGAGGACGTTGAGCCGCGCAGCCGCTACGCCCGCCTGGCCGCCGCCTTCTACGGGCGCCAGCCGGAGGTGATTGCGGCGGTCACCGGCACGAACGGCAAGACATCCACCGCCCAGTTCGCCCGCCAGATCTGGCAGGCCGAAGGGTTCTCCTCGGCCAGCCTCGGCACCCTGGGGCTGACCGCACCCGGCCTCGCCCAGGCCGGCACGCTCACCACCCCCGATCCCATGGTGCTGCACGCAGCCCTCGCCGATCTGGTGGATACCGGCGTTACCCATGCGGCCCTGGAAGCCTCCTCCCACGGGCTCGACCAGCACCGGCTCGATGGCGTGCAGGTGCGGGTGGCCGCCTTCACCAACCTGTCGCGCGACCACCTGGACTACCACGGCACCCTGGAGAGCTACTGGGCCGCCAAGCGCCGCCTGTTCGCCGATGTGTTGGCGCCGGACGGGGCGGCGGTGGTCAACGCCGATACCCCCCAGGCCGAGGAGCTTGTGCGCCTGGCCGAAGCGCGCGGCCAAACCGTCGTCCGCTACGGCACCGCCGGCCGCGAGGTGCAGCTTGTGTCCGCCACGCCGCAGCTCGATGGCCTGCTGCTCCACCTCAAGGTGTTCGGCCGCGCCTACCAGGTGCGGCTGCCGCTGGTGGGGCTGTTCCAGGCCCAGAACGCCTGCTGCGCGCTCGGTATCGCCCTGGCTTCCGACACCGTCGAGCCCGGCTCCGCGGTGGCGGCCCTGGAGAGCCTGACCGGGGTGGCCGGGCGCCTGGAGCTGGCGGCCACCCATCCGTCCGGCGCGCCGGTGTTCGTCGACTACGCGCACACGCCCGATGCCCTGGAAACCGTGCTCGCCTCCATGCGGCCGCATGTGCACCACCGCCTGATCGTGGTGTTCGGCTGCGGCGGCGACCGCGACCGCGGCAAGCGCCCGATCATGGGCGAGGTCGTCAGCCGCCTCGCCGATCTGGCCATCGTCACCGACGACAACCCGCGCAGCGAGGACCCGGCAGCGATCCGCGCGCAGATCCTCGCCGCTGCTCCCCGTGCCGAGGACATCGGCGACCGGGCGGCGGCCATTCGTTCGGCGATCGCCGAGTTGCACGAGGGCGACATCCTGGTGATTGCAGGCAAGGGCCACGAGCAGGGCCAGCAGGTCGGCAAGGAGATCCGGCCGTTCGACGACGTGGTGGAAGCCCGCCGCGCCATGGCGGAGGTCACTGGCAGGAGGAGCCGGACGTGATCGCCGCACCCGCCCCCACCCCCTTGTGGACCGCCGAGGAAGCGGCCGCCGCCACCGATGGCACGGCGGTCGGCACCTGGTCTGCCGGCAACGTGGTGATCGACAGCCGCGCGGTCGCAACCGGCGACCTGTTCGTGGCGCTGCGCGGTCCCAACCACGATGGCCACGACTATGTCGCCAAGGCGCTGAAGGCCGGTGCCGCCGCCGCCATGGTGCAACGCCGCCCGGCCGGGCTGGCCGCCGACGCACCGCTCCTGGAGGTGCCGGACACGCTGGCGGGGCTGACGGCACTCGGCCGCTACGCCCGCCTGCGCAGCGCTGCCCAGGTGATCGGCGTCACCGGCTCGGTGGGGAAGACCGGCACCAAGGAGATGCTGGCCCTGGCCTTGGCCACCCAGGGGCCCACCTTCGCCACCACCGGCAACCTGAACAACCATATCGGCGTGCCGCTGACGCTCGCCCGCATGCCCGCCACCAGCCTGTTCGCGGTGGTCGAGATGGGCATGAACCATGCGAACGAAATCCGGCCGCTGTCGCGCCTGGCCGCCCCCCATGTGGCGGTGATCACCGCGGTGACCGATGCGCATCTGGAAAGCTTCCGCGACATCGGCGGCATCGCCGACGCCAAGGCGGAAATCTTCGAGGGCATGGAACCCTCCGGCACCGCCGTGCTCAACCGCGAGGACGGCCAGTTTGCCCGCCTCTTGGCCCATGCCCGCACCGCCGGGCTGGGGCGCATCTGGACCTTCGGCCGGCATGAAAGCTGCGATGCGCGGCTGCTCGATGCCTCCCTGCACGCCACCTGTTCGGCCGTGCACGCGGTGATCCGCGGCGAGGTGATCTCCTATTCCCTGTCCGTGCCGGGCCGGCATTGGGTGATGAACTCGCTGGCGGCCCTGCTGGCGGTGCGCGCCGTGGGCGGCGACATCACCCAGGCGGCGCGCACGCTGTCCACCCTGCACGCCCCGGCCGGCCGCGGTGCCCGGCGCAAGGTGGTGCCGGCGGACGGTGGCGCCTTCCTGGTGATCGACGAGAGCTACAACGCCAGCCCGGCGGCGGTGCGCGCCGCCCTGTCGGTGCTGGCGGCAAGCCCGGTGGCGGCCGGCGGCCGGCGGGTGCTGGTGCTGGGCGACATGCTGGAGCTGGGCGAGGATGCGCCGCGGCTGCATGCCGAGCTGGCCGAAGCCATTGCGGCGGCGAAGGTGGACCTTGTGCACTGCTGCGGGCCGCTCTGCCGCCATCTCTACGATGCCCTGCCCAAGGACCTGCGCGGCACCTGGGCGGAGGCGTCCGGCGGGCTGACCGAGGCCGTGCTCGGCGGCGTGGCCAAGGGCGACGTGGTCCTCGTCAAGGGTTCGCTGGGCAGCCGCATGAAACCCATCGTGGAGGCGCTCTACGCCCTCGACACCGCCCAGGCTGCCCCCGGCGGCAAGGTGGCGTCCTGCAAAACGTCCTTCGATGCGGTGCGTTCGGCCCGTGCGGCGAACAACGGCTAGAGGGGGCGCACGGCATGTTCCAGTGGCTCCTGGCCCCGCTCGGCGAAGACGTCATCTTCTTCAACCTGTTCAACTACATCACCTTCCGCACCGCGGGCGCGCTGCTGACCGGGCTGGTGATCGCCTTTGCCATGGGCCCGAAGCTGATCCGCTGGCTGAAGGCCAAGCAGGGGGCGGGCCAGCCGATCCGCGAGGATGGGCCGGAGGCGCATTTCGCCAAGCGCGGCACCCCCACCATGGGCGGGCTGATGATCCTCATGGGCATCGCCCTTGCCGTGCTGCTGTGGGCCGACCTGTCCAACGCCTATGTGTGGATCGTGCTGCTGGTCACCGTCGGCTTCGGCACCGTGGGCCTGGCCGACGACTACCTGAAGCTGACCAAGCGCAACACCCGCGGGTTGCCGGGCAAGGTGAAGCTGGCGGGCCAGACCACCATCGCCGCACTGGGCGTGATCTGGTTCATGGCGGTGACGCCGGAACCGCTGGCCAGCGGGCTGGCCATCCCCTTCGTCAAGGATCTGCTGATCCCCCTGGGCCTGGCGATCCTGCCCTTCGGCATGTTCGTCGTCGTCGGCGCCTCCAACGCCGTCAACCTGACCGATGGGCTCGACGGGCTGGCCATCGTGCCGGTGATGATCGCCGCCGCCTGCTTCGGCTTCATCAGCTACGTGTCGGGCAACATCATCTTTGCCGACTATCTGCAGATCCACCATGTGCCGGGCTCCGGTGAGCTGTCGGTGTTCTGCGGGGCGCTGATCGGCGGCGGGCTGGGGTTCCTGTGGTTCAACGCGCCGCCGGCCATGGTGTTCATGGGCGACACCGGCTCGCTGTCCATGGGCGGTGCCTTGGGCGCCATCGCCGTGGTCACCAAGCACGAGCTGGTGCTGGCCATCGTCGGCGGGCTGTTCGTGCTGGAGACGATCTCCGTCATCGTCCAGGTGCTGTCCTACAAGCTCACCGGCAAGCGGGTGTTCCGCATGGCGCCGCTGCACCACCACTTCGAAAAGAAGGGGTGGGCGGAACCCACCATCGTCATCCGCTTCTGGATCATCGCCGTCATCCTGGCCCTGATCGGCCTCAGTACCTTGAAGCTGAGGTGATGGGCATGATCGACCTCACCCACCTCAAGGGGCGGACGGTAGCGGTGCTGGGGCTCGGCAAGTCGGGCCTCGCTGCCGTTGAGGCGCTGGTCAACGGCGGCGCCACGGCGCTCGCCTGGGACGATGCGGAGCCGGCGCGCAAGCGGGCGGCCGACCTGGGGGCCGATATCGCCGACCTGGCCGATCCCGCCACGGCGATCGAGGGGATCGACCGGCTGGTGCTCTCCCCCGGCGTGCCGCGCAGCCACCCGGTGCCGCACCCGGTGGTGGCGCGCCTGGCCGAAGCCGGCATGCCGATCGAGATCGACATCGACCTGCTGGCCGAAGCGCGGCCGGATGCACGCTACCTCGGGATCACCGGCACCAACGGCAAGTCCACCACCACGGCCCTGGTGGGCCACATTCTCAGCGAAGCCGGCGTGCCGGTGGCGGTGGGCGGCAATCTGGGGCCGCCGGCCCTGGGGCTGGACCCGATCGGGGCGGACGGCTGGTACGTGCTGGAACTCAGCTCCTACCAGCTTGAAACCGTGGCGCGGCCGCGCTGGCAGGTCGCCGTGCTGCTCAACATCTCGCCCGACCACCTCGACCGCTATCCCGGCATGATGGCCTATGTGACGGCGAAGACGCGGATCTTCGAAGCGCTGGCCAATGGCGGCACCGCCGTGGTCGGCATCGACGACGACTGGGCGAGTGCCGTCTACTACTACGAGACCGTGCAGCACCCCGGCCACGCCGTGGCGGTGAGCGTCGACACCACGCTGGCGCGCGGCGTCTGGGTGATCGACGGCACGCTGGTGGATGCGCTGGACGGCACCCGCACCCCGGTGCTCGACCTCGCCGAAGCGCCGGCCCTGCCGGGCGTGCACAACTGGCAGAACGCCGCCGCCGCCTATGCCGCCGCCCGCAGCGCCGGCGTGGCGACCGATGCCATCGTCACCGCGATCAAGAGCTTCCCCGGCCTGCCGCACCGCCAGGAGCGGGTGGCGGAGATCGGCGGCGTTGCCTTCATCAACGACAGCAAGGCCACCAACCCCGATGCCGCGGTGCGCGCGCTGGCCTGCTACCGGCCGATCTACTGGATCGCCGGCGGCAAGCCGAAGCCGGGCGGGCTGGGGCCGATCCATGAGGAGCTGGACCGCGTGGCCGCCGCCTTCCTGATTGGCGAGGCGGAAGCCGCCATGGCCGAGGAGCTGGCCGGCAAGGTGCCGGTGGTCCACTGCGGCACGCTGGATCGCGCCGTCGCCGCGGCGGCCCGGCAGGCCCAGGCCGAGGCCCAGCCGGGTGCCACCGTGCTGCTGTCGCCGGCCTGCGCGTCGTTCGACCAGTTCGCCAATTTCGAAGCCCGCGGGGCTGCCTTTGCCGCACTGGTGCACGGCCTGGCCGGCCAGGGCGATGCGGCCGGCGGCACCGCCAAGGCGGTGCAAGGGGGTGCCCGATGATCGGTGTGGCCCGCACAGATCCCACGGTGATCGGCCGTTGGTGGTGGACCGTCGACCGCTGGAGCCTCGGCGCCGTCGGCCTGCTCATCGTGCTTGGCGCCATCCTGGTGGCCGCGGCCAGCCCGCCGGTGGCCCACCGCCTGGGCTTGAGCGAGTTCCATTTCGTGCAGCGCCATCTCTCCATGCTGGTGCCGGCCGTCTGCATCCTGCTGGCCAGCTCGCTGATGTCGGTGCAGTCGATCCGGCGCGCCGGGCTGGTGGTGCTGATCCTCAGCCTGCTGGGGGTGGCCGCCACCCTGGTGGTGGGCAGCGAGATCAAGGGGGCGACCCGCTGGATCGCGCTGCCCGGCATGTCGCTGCAGCCGTCTGAATTCCTCAAGCCCGCCTTTGCGGTGATCGCCGCCTGGTTGTTCGCCACCCGCTACGCCCGCGCCGATTTCCCCGGCAACCTGATGGCGACGGTGCTGTGGCTGATCTCCACCGCGCTGCTGCTGCTGCAGCCCGACCTCGGCATGGTGGTGGTGCTGTTCACCATCTGGGGCGTGCAGTTCTTCTTGGCCGGCCTGCCCATGCTGCTGGTGGTGGCGCTGGTGGCCCTGGCCGTGTTCGGCGGCGTCGGCTCCTATTTCGCGTTCGACCATGTGTCGAGCCGCATCGACCGCTTCCTCGACCCCGCGGCCGGCGACAACTACCAGATCGAACGCTCGCTGGAGGCGTTCCAGGCCGGCGGCCTGTTCGGCGTCGGCCCCGGCGAAGGCGTGGTGAAGCGCGCCCTGCCGGATGCCCATGCCGATTTCATCTTCGCCGTCGCCGGAGAGGAGTTCGGCCTGCTGTGGTGCCTGCTGATGGTGGCGCTGTTTGCCTTCGTGGTGCTGCGCGCCTGCGCCCGGCTGGCCCACAGCCGCGACCTGTTCGTGGTGCTGGCCGGCGCCGGGCTGGTGACCATGATCGCCGCCCAGGCGCTCATCAACATGGGCTCCACCCTCCACCTCATCCCCACCAAGGGCATGACGCTGCCCTTCATCAGCTATGGCGGCTCTTCGCTGCTGGCGACCGCGTTCGCCACCGGGATGCTGCTGGCGCTCACCCGCAAGGGGTCCGACCACGGAGGCCTGCCATGACCGGCGCCGCCCACACCGCCGCCGCCCACACCGCCGACGACCGTCCGGTGGTGCTGGCTGCCGGCGGCACCGGCGGCCACATGTTCCCCGCCGAGGCGCTGGCCCGCGAGCTGGTGGGCCGCGGCGTCCGCGTGGTGCTGCTGACCGACCGGCGCGGCCAGGCCTTCGGCGGCGACCTGGCCGATATCCGCGTCTACCGGGTGCGGGCGGGCGCACCGGTGGGCGGCGTGGTGCGCAAGGCGCGCGCCGCGGTGGACATGCTGCTGGGCTATGGCGAGGCCCGCGCCATCCTGCGCGCGCTCGATCCCGCCGCGGTGGTGGGCTTCGGCGGCTACCCTTCGGTGCCCGCGGTGTTCGCCGCCTCGCGCCTGAAGCTGCCGCTGGTGCTGCACGAGCAGAACGCCGTGCTTGGCCGCGCCAACCGGCTGTTCGCCAAGAAGGCCACCGCCATCGCCACGGCCTTCCCGGACCTCCAGCGCCTGTCCGGTGCCGATCCCAGCGTGGTGGTGATGACCGGCAACCCGGTGCGCCGCCCCATCGCGGACCTGGCCGGCACGCCCTACACCGCGCCGCAGCCGGGCGAACCGGTGCACCTGCTGGTCACCGGCGGCAGCCAGGGGGCGAAGGTGTTCAGCGAGCTGGTGCCGGCGGCCATCGCGCAACTGTCCGACGCCGCACGGGGGCGCCTGAAGGTCAGCCAGCAGAGCCGCCGCGAGGTGCTGGAGCAGACCCGCCGCGCCTTGTCGGTCGCGGGTGTCGAGGCGGAGGTGATGGACTTCTTCACCGATATGCCGGCGCGCCTGGCCGCCGCCCATCTGGTGATCTGCCGCTCCGGCGCCTCCACGGTGGCGGAACTGGCGGCGGCCGGAAGGCCGGCCCTGCTGGTGCCTTTCCCCCACGCCATGGACGACCACCAGAGCGCCAACGCCGCGGCCATGGAAGCGGCGGGCGGCGGCTGGATGCTGCCCCAGGCGACGCTGGACGCAAGCGCGCTCGCCCACCGCATCGAACGCCTGATCGACCGGCCGGAGCTGCTGGCCCGTGCCGCCGAGGCCGCCCGCAGCCTGGCGCCGGGCGATGCCGCCGCGGCCCTGGCCGACCTGGTGCTGCGCGTCGCCGGGCGCAACGGCAACGGGGCTGCGGCCCATGGCGATCCCCTGGCACGGGAGGCCGCCGAATGAGGGAAATGCCGCTCGACATCGGCACGCTGCATTTCGTCGGCATCGGCGGCAT
>JAGQRL010000004.1:25935-26720 GCA_020425485.1 Rhodospirillaceae bacterium | reverse complement strand
AACCGGTAGAGCGAATAGGAAATCCACAGCGGCAGCACCTGGGGGATGACGCCGTAGATCACCTCCTGCACGCCGTTGGCCCCGGTGGCGCGGATGCCTTCCACCGGCCGTGGATCGATCGCCTCCACCGCTTCGGAGAACAGTTTCGCCAGGATCCCCGTGGTGTGGACGAACAGGGCCAGCACGCCGGCAAACGGCCCCAGCCCCACGGCCACCACGAACAGCATGGCGAACACCATCTCGTTGATGGCGCGAAACGCATCCATCAGCCGGCGCACCGGGTGATAGACCCACCAGGGCACGATGTTTTCCGAACACAGCACCCCCAGCGGAATGGAACAGACGATGGCAAGTGCCGTGCCCCAGACGGCGATCTGCACGGTGATCGCCATTTCCTCCACATAGAGGTCCCAGTCGCCGAAATCGGGCGGGAAAAAGCCTTCGATGTAGCGGGCCATGTTGCCCGACTGGCGGATCAGGTCGCCGGGCCGCATATCGGCACCGTCCCACGACCACACCAGCAGCCCCAGGATGATGCCCCACAGCGCGATCGAGCCCCAGGTGCGCTTGGCGTCGCGCGGCGGCAGGGTCACGGGGGTCTGCGCACTATAGGCCATGGCGTCGGGCACAACCTGTCGGGGTGGAAAGAGCATGCCAAGGGTCGGAAACGACGGCAAGCGGCAGGGGTGTTCCCCGCCGCCTGCCGTGCCCCGTTTGGGCAAGCCGGCCGGTGGGCCGGAGGGCGGTTACGGGCCTTCCTGGATGATCTGCAGGCGGGCCAGTTC
>JAGQRL010000004.1:14770-25881 GCA_020425485.1 Rhodospirillaceae bacterium | reverse complement strand
TCGATCTCCAGGCGCTCGCGGTAGAGGCGCAGGCCACGGATCGGCAGGAGCTGGTCGTTGGACGAGTTGGTGAACGGGCCAAGACCGTCGGTCATGCCGCCCAAAACTTCCAGCTCTTCTTCAACATTCGGGCCCAACCGCCCGTAAGCCAGGAAGAAAGCGCGGATGCGGTCGCGCAGCTCGCGGGACAGATCGCGGCGGTAGACGATGGGATCGCTGGGGATCAGCGGCGAGGTCCAGATGACGCGGATATTGGCCGCCGCATCGGGCGCGTTGGCCTGGCTGCGGGCCACCTGCTCGCTGTTGTTGGCCGCGGCGTCCACCTGGCCGTTGGCCACCGCCATGAGGTTGGTTTCATGGTTGGCGTTGCGGACGTTCTCGAAGCATTCGTTGGGGTTCACGTTGTTCTGGGCGAACACGTAGAAGGTGGGCACCAGGAAGCCGGAGGTGGAGTTGGGATCGCCGATGCCGAAGTCCAGCCCGGTGCCGCAGGCCGCCAGCAGGTCGTCCAGGGTCTGGAACGGGCTGTCGACGTTCACCAGGATGTGGGCGTAGTAGCCTTCGGTGCCGTCGGTCTTGGTCTGGCGCGCAAACACCTCGCCGCCGGCCAGGTCCACCGCCTGGATGGCCGAAGCGTTGCCGAACCAGGCCACGGTCACCTGGCCGAAGCGCATCGCCTCGATCACGCCGGCATAGTCGCTGGCGTAAAAGGCGTTCACCGGCATGTCGAGCGCTTCGCTCATGTCCTCCAGGAACGGCTCCCACTGGCGGCGCAGGTTCTGCGTCGATTCCGTGGAGATGATCCCGAAGTTGATTTCCGCCGGGTCGCCTTCCAGAGGCTGGTAGTCCTGCGCGCTCGCGGTGGCCGCGCACACGGTCAGCAAGGAGCTTGCGAGCAAGGTCCGCAACATGACACTTCCCCTCAGTCTTTCAGGTTTCATTGACGCGGTTGCGTGCGGCTAGGCGCTCACCATCGCCGCACGTTCGCCCGGGGCGGCCTCATGGACCTGCCACTGGGGTTGGTGGGGGCGGCCGACCACGAGTTCCTCGCTGTCGGCGCCGTACAAGTCGGTGAGGAAAGTCCGGGTGAGTGCGGCACTGGTGCCGTCGTAGACCTTGCGGCCCTCGCGCATGGCCACGGTGCGCGGGCAGAACCGGCTGGCGTAGTCCACCTGGTGCAGCGAGACGATGGTGGTGATGCCGTCTTCACGGTTGATGTGGGCGAGCGCGTCCATCACCCGCACGGCGGACGCCGGGTCGAGCGAGGCGATGGGTTCGTCGGCGAAGATCACCTTGGCGCCCTGCAGCAGCACCCGCGCGATGGCCGCGCGCTGCTGTTGGCCGCCCGACAGGGTGGAGGCACGCTGCACGGCGAAGTCCGCCATCCCCACGCGGTCCAGCGCCGCCATGGCGCGCAGCTTTTCTTCCCGGGTGAACATCCCGAGATTGCCGCGCCAGTTGGGGATGCGGCCGAGCAGGCCGAGCAGCACGTTGGTCAGCACCGACAGGCGGCTGACCAGATTGAACTGCTGGAAGATGAACCCGACATTGGTGCGCACGTCGGTGAGGCCGCGGGCAAGCTGGCCGTGCTGCTGCACAAGTGCGCCCAACACCTCCACCCGGCAGCCATCCGGCCGGCGGTCGGCGGCGACCAGCCCGGCCATGTGGCGCAGCAGCGTCGACTTGCCCGAACCGGACGCGCCGATCAGCGCCACCATCTCCCCGCTCTCCACAGAAAGATCAATGCCGTCAAGCGCTTTGCGCTTGCGTCCAAAGGTCTTGTGAAGGTCTCGAACGGTGATGACTGGCACGGCGATCCGCCCTGAAGGAGACGACTTCAGCTTATGGACGGGAGACCCAACCAGTTCCTTTACGAACGTGTGAAGGTTTTATGAAACAATCGCGCAGGTGGCAGCGGCAGTTGGCAGCGCCAAATAGCAGCGGCTGTACCGGAGCCACCTTAAGCAAACCGCCGCAAGGTCCAAGACCAAGCGGCGGTGAAATGCCGGGTTCGCCGCCGGTGTGACCGGCAGGCAGGCCGCCCGAAGGCTAGTGCAGGCGGCCGTCGAGGGCAGCGATGGACTCGTCGATGAGGGCGCTGCCGCGGTCCTTGTCGACCGACTTCTCCAGCACCACCCGTGCCGCCGTGGCGGCCACGTCCACCGCCAGGCTGCGCACTTCCGCCAGGGCGGCGGATTCGGCCTGGCCGATGCGCTCCATCGCCAACTGCTCGCGGCGCTTCAGGTTGACTTCCAACTCCGCCGCAGCCTGGGCGCGCAGCCGCTCGGCATCCTGACGGGCGTGGGAGATGATCTCTTCGGCGTCGCTCAGCGCATCGCGCTGCTGGCGCTGCATGGTGGCGAGCAGCGACTGGGCTTCCTCGCGCAGCCGCTGGGCTTCGTCCAGCTCGTTGCGGATGCGATCGGCCCGATTGTCCAGGGCCGACAGCATGGCCCGCTTCATCGGCTTCCAGGCCGCCGCGATGACGATGACCAGCGCCACCAGCAGCCACAATTCCAGCGGGATGCCGCCGTGGGCATCATGGGTTTCGTGGGCCTCGTCCAGGTGGCCGACTTCGCCCTGCACATCCATGGAGTGGACGGCACCGGGATCGTCGGTGACCACCCCTTCGTCGCCGCTCTCCGTCGCGGCGTGGGCGCCGTCGCCTTCCGTGCTATGGCCGTCGTCACCCTGCACGGTGGCAGCGTGCCCGTCCTCCGCCTGCGCTTCGGTGCCGGCGTCGGTCGGCGCATCGGTGCCGGTATCGGCTTGGGCCAAGATCAGCAGACCCGTGCCATCCACCGAAAGCTCGGTCATCGCCTGGGTCATGGCTACGCCACCTCTTGCAGATTACGGCGCTTCATTTCGCCGTCGACGGCGGCCGTCACCACCGCCTTCTTCACCTTGATGCCGGCCACCCGCTCGCTGGCGGCTTCGCAGGCTTCGATGGCGATGTCGCGGATGTGGGTCCGGGCCTCATCGCGGGCACGGGCGATCCGCTGCTCGGCCGCGGTGATGCGCGCATCGATTTCCGCGGTCAGGGCCGCTTCCCGTTCCGCCCCCTGCCGCTCCATCTCCGAAACAGCATGGGTGATGCCGGCGCGGGCCTGATCGCGCGCTTCCTGCAACGCCTCTTCATACTGCTGGCGCACCTCTTCGGCCTCCTTGCGGAGGGTTTCGGCACGGTCCAGATCGTCGGCGATGCGGCTTGCCCGCGCTTCCAGGGTGTCGTGCAGCCGCGGCAGCACCAGGCGCGACAACAGGAAGAACAGGGCCGTAAAGGTGATCGCCAACCAGAAAACCAGGCCGGCGAACAGTGTCGGGTCGAACTGCGGCATCTTGAGCCTCCGCGGGCCGGAACGTGACCGACCGGCCCGCGCCGGAACGTCCGGCCGATCAGCCGAACAGAGAGATCAGGCCGATGATCAGCGCGAACAGCGCGATCGCCTCGGTGACCGCGAAGCCGATGTACACGTTGGCACCGATGTCTTCCTTGGCGGCCGGGTTCCGGCCCACCGCCTCGATGAAGCTGGCCCAGACGTGCCCCACGCCGATGCCGGCCCCGATCATACCGATCGCAGCCAAACCGGCACCAATGAAACGAGCAGCTTCGACTTCCATGGTCTTCGTCCTTTCACGACGTTTGCGGGGGTCTTATCGCAGCCGATCGAGCGGCGCAACCGCGAGGCGTAGCCGCCGAAACCTCGGCGGCACGGGCGCGGCCGCCCGGCTCAGTGGAGGTGCAGCGCCTCGTGCAGGTAAACACAAGTCAAGATGGTGAAGACGTAGGCCTGGATCACCGCGATCATGAACTCCAGCGCGGTGATGGCCACGAGGCCGCCCAGCGGCAGGATGCCCAGTGCTATCCCCAGCGGCGCCACGAACCCGGCCACAACCTTCAAGAGCACGTGGCCCACGGTCATGTTGGCGAACAGTCGGACAGCCAGGGTGATCGGCCGCGCCAGGTAGGAGATGATCTCCACCGGCGTCAGGATCAGCGCCGTCCACAGCGGCGCGCCATGGGGAAAGAACAGGCGCAGGAAGTGCAGGCCATGCGTGGCGATGCCAATGATCGTCACGCCGATGAAGATGACGAAGGCCAGCCCGAAGGTAACGAACACGTGGCTGGTGACCGTGAACGACCCGGGGATCATCCCCACCAGGTTACACGTGAGCAGGAACATGAAGAGGGAGAAGATGAAGGGGAAATACTTCCGCCCTCCGGATCCCACATTGTCGCGTATCATGTTCGCGACAGTTTCATACATGATCTCTGCGACGGATTGCAGACGCGTCGGCACCAGGGAACGGCCGCGGCTGGCGAGCATGAAGAAGCCCGTCAGCACGGCAACGTTGATCACCATGAACAGCGATGCATTGGTGAAGGACACGTCGAAGCCGCCAATCTCGATCGGCACGATGCTGTGGACTTCGAACTGTTCAAGCGGCCCTGCCACTTATTCCTCCCCCGACTGGCGCTGCGACTGGCGTTCTGCCTGCCGCTGGCGATCCAACTCCTGCGCGACCCGGTAGACGTTGAGAAACGCCGCGGCCGTGCCCAGCAGGAAGAACACGATCAGCAACCAGGGGCTGGTACCGAGCCACCGATCCAGCCCGATGCCGATCGCCGTGCCGACCCCGATGGCGGCGGCGATCTCAACGGCGATCCGCATGCCCACGCCGAGATCCCTCGACCGCACTGCACCGCCCGGTCCCCCCTTCCTTTGCTTCTTTTCCCGAGCCGCCCGAATCCGTGCGTCGAGCTGACGAAGCGGATCAGGGTCAGAGCCGGGCTGACGAGACAAGGTCGAAGGGCTCCTGTTGACATCGGCGCCGCGCCGAAAGTCGCCGGACCCTAGGTTATGGGTTTGCAGTGCGTCAAGCCGGGAAGTCACGTCAACCGACGGTTTCAGCGTTGCGTCTGGTGCCGGCTAGGCCGGCCGGCACCTTCCCCCGGTCAACGGCTCCGCTCCCCCTACCCGTTTCGGCGGCCGCACATGGCAAAATCGGCGTAGGTGCCCTGGTCGGTGTCGGTGAATCCGGTCGCCGGGCTGTTGCCTGTGCCCTGGCCGGCCGGGTCCTGGCTCGGGCCATTGTCGCAATCCGTCACCCCGGCATTGCCGCTGCGCCCGCAATTGGCGTAGTCGGCATTGGCGCCACCATCGGTGTCGGTCAACCCATTGGGCGGATTGTTGCCGGTGCCGCGGTTCGCCGGGTCCTGGTTGGGGCCGTTGTCGCAATCGGTGACGCCGACGGCACTTTGCGCGCGCGCCCCGCCGGCGCCCAGCACCGCAGCCGCCAGCCCGCCGCCGAGCACGGACAGCGCGCGCAGCACGCCCCGCCGTTCCACCCGCCGCGTGGTGATGTCCGCATCCGCCAGCGAATGCCGCTCGCCCCCGGCCTTGGCATCGGCCTGCTTGGAAATGTCCGCCATCGCTCCCTCCCCCGAGTTCTGTTCGCACCGATCGATTTGACGACCGGATCCTGTCCGCAGGTTAAGGAGTAACAAAGGTCATGGCCCGCACGAACGCCGATTCGTCACGCGGCCTGTGACCTTTTGTGCCGCGCCACTTGCATGGCCAGCACCGGTGCGGCGATCACGGCCCCCACCGCCATGCTGGCGAGGCCGGGGGAAATCAGCGGCAGGGCGGCGACGCCGAGCAGCCAGCGCTCCCAGGTGCGCAACGGCGCCAGCAGGTAGGCGCTGAAGGCCCCGCCCAGCAGGGTGATCCCGGCCACCGCGCCCACCAGGGTGATGAAGAAGGCATCCCAGGTGAAGCCATCGGTGATGATCAGCAGCGACGGCGAATAGACGAACACGAAGGGCACCAGCGCCTTGGCGATGGCCAGCCGGAAGGCGGTGTTGCCGGTGCGGAACGGGTTGGAGCCGGCGATGCCGCTGGCGGCATAGGCGGCCAGGGCCACCGGCGGCGTAATGTCCGCCAGCACCCCGTAGTAGAAGACGAAGAAGTGGGACACCACCGGCGCCACCGCGTGCTCGCCCAGCAGCGGCGAGGCCAGGGCTGGCGCGGCAATCGTCGTCAGGATGATGTAGGTGGCCGTGGTGGGGATGCCGGCGCCCATGATGATGCAGGCGATGGCCGTGAACACCAGGGTGAAGAACAGGGTGAGCCCGGCCACCGTCACCAGGTCCCACGGCACGAAGCCGACGATGAACTCGCCCAGGTCCTGGGCCGCCTGGGTGACCATGAAGCTGAGGCGGAAGCCGGTGCCCGTCAGCGTCACCACGCCGACGATGATGCCGACGGAGGCCGCCGCGGCACCCACCGCCAGGGCATATTTGGCGCCGGTCTGCAGCGCACCGGCCAGATCCGGCAGGGTCAGCCGGTCGCGCGGGTTGAGGAAGCCGACGACGACGCAGGCGGTGAGCCCCCAGAAGGCCGCGTTGTCCGGCGAGCGGCCCTGCAGGATCATGTAGATGAGGATGCCCAGCGGGATCAGCGTCGGCCAATGGTCGCGCAGCACCAGCAGGATCTTCGGCATCTCTTCCGGCCTGAGCCCGCGCAGGCCGAGCCGCTTGGCCTCCAGGTGCACCATCACCACCACGCCGAAATAGTGCAGCAGGGCGGGTACCAGGGCAGCCAGCAGGATGTCCCGGTAGGGGATCTCCAGGAACTCCACCATGATGAAGGCGGCCGCCCCCATGATCGGCGGGGTGATCTGGCCGCCGGTGGACGCGGTGGCCTCCACCGCTCCGGCGAAGTGCGGCGGGTAGCCCACCTTCTTCATCGCCGGGATGGTGAGCGAGCCGGTGGTGACCGTGTTGGCGATCGAGGAGCCGGAAATCATCCCCAACATGGCCGAGGAAAACACCGCCACCTTGGCCGGGCCGCCGGCGTAGCGCCCGGCGATGCAATAGGCGATGTCGATGAATAGCTGGCCCAGGCCGATGCGGGTGGCCAGCACGCCGAACACCACGAACAGGAAGACGTACTGGGCGACCACGCCGACGGCGATGCCGTAGATCCCCTGGTCGGTCATATAGAGGTGGTTGACCACGCCGGCCCAGCTTGCCCCCGGATGGGCCAGCACGCCCGGCGCATAGCGCCCGAACAGGCCGTAGCAGATGAACAGCAGGGCGATCGCCGGCAGGGTCCAGCCCATGGCCCGGCGGGTGGCTTCCAGCACCAGCACGATGAGCAGCGAGCCCATCACCACGTCGGTCTCGCTGGGGTTGCCCACCCGCCTGGCCACCTCGTCGGTGGGCAGCATCGGCAGGTAGAGGGCGGCGGCCGCCACGGCCAGCGCCAGCACCCAGTCCGTCAGCGGCAGGCCGCCGGGGTAGAGCCAGGGCGAGCGATGTTCCGGCACCAGGCTGGAGCGCGCCGGGCGCAGGCCGAACAGAAGGAAGATCAGGCCCAGCACAAAGGCCAGGTGGATGCCGCGGAACATGAGCTGCGGCACCAGGCTCGACCAGGCGGAGTAGTAGTGGAACAGCGACAGCGCGATGAGCAGGCTGCCGGTGATCCAGCCCGTGATCCGGCTGACCGGACGGAACTGCAACTCCGGTTCGTATTTGGAAACGTCCGGCTGGGCGGCTTCGGTCGGCTGCGACACGGGGGAACCCCCAAGGCTGGGCGGCGGGAAAGCGAGCGGTCAGGCTAGGGGACCGGTTGGCCGAAGACAATTGGCCGAAAACAATCGGCCGCCTGAACGGCGCGGCGCCGATGCGGGGCCGCAGCGGAGCCGAAGCGGGCCTGCCGAACGGCAACGGGCCGCGGAAGGTATCCCCCCGCGGCCCGCCCTACCTAGCCCCTGGGCTTGGGCTTATTCGACCATGCCCTGCTCGCGGTAGAACCGCTCGGCACCCGGATGCAGCGGGATGCCGATGCCGTCGAGCGCGGTATCCAGGGTCACCGAAGCGCCCTTGGCGTGGCCGACATCCAGCAGGCGCCGGGTGTTTTCGTTCCACAGGGCGGCGGTGATGGCGTAGATCAGATCCTCGTCCTCATTGGCGCTGGTGATCCACTGGGCGCCCACCGCCAGCGTCTCGACGTCCTCGTCCATGCCCTCATAGGTGCCGGCCGGGATCACGTCGGCGGAGAAGAAGCCGTATTCGTCGATGATCGCCTGGGCGCCGTCGCCGGAAATCGGCACCAGCTCCACATCGATGGAGTTGGCCAGTTCCACCACCGCACCGGTGGGATAGCCGGCGACGATGAAGAAGGCGTCGAGCTGGCCGTTGCGCATGGCATCGCCGGCCGGACCGGGCTTCAGGTACTCCGCCTCGATGTCCTCTTCGCTCAGCCCGTAGGCTTCCAGGATGATGCTGGCGTCCACATAGGTGCCGGAGCCCGGCTCATCCAGCGACACCCGCATGCCGGCCAGATCCTCCACACTGTCGATGCCGGCATCGGCCCGCGCCACCAGGTGGATGTGTTCCGGGTACAGCGCGGCGATGGCGCGCAGGTCGGCCATCGGCTCCTCGCCCTCGAACACGCCGGTGCCGGTGTAGGCCCAGTAGGCGACGTCGGACTGGGAGAAGCCGCTGTTGAACAGGCCCGAGGTGATGCCGTTGACGTTGTTCACCGAGCCGCGGGACGACTGGGCGACCGCCACCAGGCCGGGCACGCCGCAGGAGCCGCCCTCGTCGCAGGGGCGCGAGCCCGGCGGGTTGGACACCGCATTGGCGATCACGCCGCCCAGCGGATAGTAGGTGGCGCCGGTGCCGCCGGTGCCGATGGTGAAGAAGGTGATGTCCTGGGCCGCCGCGGGCGTGGCCAGGGCTAGACCGACGGCCGCAAGACCGGCCAGGCGCATTGAGCTGCTCATGTCATCCTCCGCTGTTGTCCGCCTGCGGCACAGCTCCGCCGGGCGGTTGGAGGCGGCAGGATAGTGGCCCGCCCCCACCCCCCACAAGGCGGCAATGCTGGAGTTGCGTCGACGGGTGCCGGTCAGTCCCGCCAGAACCCGCCGGTCAGCAGCACCAGGGCGGTGAAGAACTCCAGCCGGCCCAGCATCATGCCGATGGCGAGGATCCACTTCACCGCATCGGGCAGCCCGCCGAAATTGCCGGCGGGGCCGATGGTTCCCCCCAGCCCGGGACCGACATTGCCGACGGCCGTGGCCGCCCCGGACACCGCGGTGTCCAGATCCAGCCCGAAGGCGCCCAGCAGCACGGCGATGAACAGGATGCTCATGCCGTAGACGAAGATGAACCCCATCACCGACAGCAGCACGTCGTTGCCCAGCGGCTTCTGATCGTACTCCACCGGCACCACGCGGTTGGGGCTGTACAGCTTGGTGAGCTGGATCTTCAGCACGATCCACATGATCTGGAAGCGGAAGGTCTTGATGGCGCCCGAGGTGGACCCGGTGCAGCCGCCGGCCAGCGTGAGCACGAAGAACACCGCCACCGCCAGGTCGCCCCAGGCGGTGTAGTCGGCCGAGGCAAAGCCGGTGGTGGTGACCACCGAGGTGGTGTTGAAGGCCGCGGCGCGCAGCGCATCCAGCGGCTCCACATGGTTCATGATGGTCAGCCAGAAGGCGAAGCTGACCCAGACGCCGACGAGAAAGACGATGAACACGCGGATCTGCTTGTCCCGCCACAGGGCGCCGCGGTTGCCTTTCAGGAAGCTGATGTAGCGCACGAAGGGCAAGGCGCCGGCGATCATGAAGCCGGTCAGCGTCCACTCGATGGCCGGGTTGCCATAGAAGCCGATGGAGGTGTTGTGGGTGGAGAAGCCGCCGGTGGACAGCGTGGTCATGGCGTGGTTGACCGCGTCGAACACCCCCATGCCGCACAGCACCAGCAGGCTGAAGCACAGCAGCGTCAGCGCCACATAGACGAGCGCGATGGCCACCGCCAGATCGGTGACCCGCGGCATCACCTTGTCCGACCGGTCCGACGATTCCGAGCGGAAGAGCTGCATGCCGCCGACGCGCAGGAACGGCAGCACGGCGATGCCCATGCCGATGATGCCGATGCCGCCGATCCATTGCAGCAGCGAGCGCCACAGCAGCACCCCGTCCGGCGCCACCTCCAGGTTCTCGATGATGGTGGAGCCGGTGGTGGTGAGCGCCGACATGGCCTCGAAGAAGGCGTCCGTTTCCTCGAAATGCAGTTCGGAGAAGTGGAAGGGCAGCGACGCGAAAAAGGCCACCGACACCCAGGAAAAGGTGGTCAGCAGGAACGCCTGGCGGCCCGACAGCTCGATCGGCCAGCGCCAGCAGGTGAGCAGCAGGCTGCCGCCGATGAACAGGGTGATGCAGGCCGACGCGGCAAAGGCCTGCCAGTCGATCCGGTGGATCGCCAGATCCAACACCATCGGCACCAGCATGGCGAAGGCGAGGATGACGAGCAGCGCGCCGATGATGAAGAGAACCGGTCGCGGGTCGAGCGGTTGCGTCGCCGCCTCGACATGGCGGTGCCCTGCGTGCGTCGGATGTCCGACGATGCCGGCCGGGTCCTTCGTCGCCGCTACTCCGCCATGCCGATGGCGCGCTTGTACAGGTCGAGCAGCTCTTCCTGTTCGCGGCGGTCGGCCTGTTCCATTTTGCGCAGGCGGATCACCTGGCGCATGACCTTGGTGTCGAAGCCCACGCCCTTGGCTTCGCCGTAGACTTCCTTGATGTCGGCGCTGAGCGCCGCCTTCTCTTCTTCCAGCCGTTCGATGCGCTCGATGAAGCTGCGCAGACGGTCGGCGGCGATGCCTTCGACATCGGACATGGGCGTGGTCCTTAGACGAGCAAGAGATGTGCAAACGGCCGCGGACGCTAGCCCGACACCTGGCTTATCGCAAGGCCCTCGGCATGCCGCCGGGGCCGGCCGGTGGGCGGCTGCCAGAGCATTTTCTGGTCAGTCTGCTCCGGCCCTCACCCCCGCCCGGCCGCCCAAGCCATTGTAGGATATTGGGTGGCCGGGCGGGAGTGAGGGCCGGGACCGAGTCAACAAGGCGCGAAAGCGCCCTCAATGGCCGGAATGGGTGGTGGCCAGCTTCGCCTTCTGTTCCGGCGTCGCCTCGGTCTGGTACTTCGCCTTCCACTCGGCATAGGGCATGCCGTAGAGCAGCGTGCGCGCATCCTCGTAGCCGACGTCGAGGCCGCGTTCGGCCGCGGCTTCGGAATACCAGCGCGACAGGCAGTTGCGG
>JAGQRL010000004.1:3662-14730 GCA_020425485.1 Rhodospirillaceae bacterium | reverse complement strand
GGTCGATGTTCTGCACGTCGGTGCGGCTGCGCAGGTGTTCCACCAGGCGGCGGAAGGCGGCGGCTTCCAGGTCTGTGCGGGTGGCGTCGTCCATGGGGCGGTCCCTGAAGCGTGTGGGGTTTGCCCGACTGTGAACGCCGCAGCCGCAGGTGCCAAGGTGGCGGCGGCTATGCCGCGGCGGAAAGTGCCGTGGCCGCCCGCGCCAGGGCACCGATGGCGGTCAGGTTCACCGCCCCTGCCAGGGCCGCCTGGGCCTCCCGCCACACCGGGATGGCCGCTTCCAGCCGGCGGGCGCCGGCCTCCGTCAGCCACACGGCGCGGCGACGCAGGTCGTCCTCCACCACGGTGATTTCCACCAGGCCGGCACGTTCCAGCGTGCGCAGGGTGCGCGACAGGGTCGACTGGTCGAGCCCCGCGCGGTCCGCCAGCGCGCCGATGGTGTCGTCCGTGGCCGCGGCGACCTGCGCCATCAGCCCGAACTGGGCGAGTGAGAGCCCGCTCTCGGCCAACCGCGCGTCCACGAACCGGGTGATGCGGCGGGCGAGCAGCCGTGCGTTCAATCCCGCACAGGTGTCCACCACCGCGCGGGAATCCGTAACCAGTGTCTTGGCTTGCGGGGGCCGTGTCATGGATATATGTATATACATGTATTATCTCGACAGGCAATGGCGGGCGGGAATGGTGGACACTTCCGTGCTGGACCGCATCGGCAACACGCCGCTGCTGGAGTTGCGCCGCCTGGTGCCCCAAGGCTCGGCCCGCGTGCTGATGAAGCTGGAGGGCAGCAACCCCACCGGCAGCATGAAGGACCGCATGGCGCTGGCCATGGTGGCGGGTGGGGAGCGCGCCGGCCGGCTGCCCCCCGGCGGCCGGGTGGTGGAATACACCGGCGGCAGCACCGGCGTGTCCCTCGCCCTGGTGTGCGCGGCGCGGGGCTACCCGCTCAGCATCGTCACGTCGGATGCCTTCTCGCTGGAAAAGCGCCGGCACATGGCGGCCCTGGGGGCGGAACTGACCATCGTGCCCAGCGACAGCGGCGGCATGGATGCAGCACTGACCCGCGCCATGGTGGCCGCAGCCGGCAAGATCACCGAACGCACCGGGGCGTTCTGGACCGACCAGCTGAAGAACACCGACCAGCTTGCCGCCTACCACGCCATGGCGGACGAGATCTGGGCCGGCACCGGCGGGCGCATCGATGCCTTCGTGCAGGCCACCGGTACCGCGGCCTCCGTGCGCGGGGTGGGCGAAGGGCTCAGGCGGCACAAACCCGATATCCGCATCGTCGCGGTGGAACCAGCGGAATCCGCCGTGCTGTCCGGCGGCCCCTCCGGTGTGCACAAGATCGAAGGTGTGGGCGCCGGTTTCGTCGTGCCGCTGTGGCACGACGGCATCGCCGACGAGATCGTGCCCGTCTCCACCGACGATGCCATGGCCATGGCCCGCCGGCTGGCGCGCAGCGAAGCCCTGTTCGCCGGCACGTCGACGGGGGCGAACCTGGTGGCGGCCCTGGCGCTGGCCCAGCGCCTCGGCCCCGAAGCCACCGTCGTCACCGTCGCCTGCGATAGCGGCATGAAGTATTTGAGCACCGCGCTTTACGGGGCGCAGGCTGGCGCGGCGTAGACGGCCGTTTGCGTGCGCCGGGCGGTTGGCCCATGGGACGCAGCCCTCGCCGATTTCGCGAACGCACGGGGCCCGACTCGGCAAAATCGTGCCGACTCAGATCTTTAGAGAAAATTTACCATGTGCTATCCTTGCATATTGAAGGCGTCGAACAAGAGATGGTCACAGTATTGACGTGAGGCCGCGACTTTAGTCTGCCAAATCTTCCTCCCGGCCGACCCCACCAGGCCAGCGCCGGAAGCGCCAACCCGCCGCCACGGGTCGCTTTCTGGAAGAACAGGCTTTCTGCTTTCTTTGGAGTACGCCATGACCGAACGGAAATCCGTCCGCACCATTGAGTATTCTATTCTCAGCGTCGTTGCGGTTCTTTGTCTCTCGATCGGCAATGCCTGGGCGATCAACTGCGCGTCTGGCGCACACGAGAACGACTTCGCCGTGATCTGCTCCCCCGATCCCGTGGGCGACAGCAATGACGGCCCCGCGGATGTGGGGGGCGGACCGGCCGCCGCTGAACCCGCCGAACCGGCCGGCCCCGCCGAACCGGGCGAGCCCGGCGAACCCGGCGAACCCGGCGGCGAAGAAGGCGAAGGCCCCAGCGAGGCGACCTGAGGCGCGGCACGGCAGAGGCAATCTCCCCACCAGGGCGCCCCTGCCGTCCTGAAGGGGCTCCGATCGGACCTGGCATTCCGGTATGCTGACACCTATCGGTGGTGGTCCGCCGGTAACGCGCGGCGGAGTTGCCGAGGAGGTCGCCCGTGCATCTGCTCCTCACCACCTACCCAGAGCACAAGTCCCAGAATGTCGGCGACAATCTGATCGCCCAATCGACCATCCGCCTGATCCGGCAATTCAACCGGGACTTCGACCCCACAATCGTCTTCCGCGGCAAGGCTCTTGATGGCTTCAGCAAGAAGAAGGTCAGGCACATCATCGCCCCTGGTTTCAGTGTCGCGAATGGTGTGTATCCTGATCTCTTCCCGCTCTATACGGACCTGAACCGGCTGATCAATTTCCATCCGGTCGGATGTTCTTTCCAACACATCATTCCGTCGCGTGAGTCGTTCAGTGCTTCCCACTACGACGACCGCACAAAGGAATTCCTTAAGCTCGTGGTCGACAGGTCGGGTCCCCTGCCCTGCCGCGATCAGTTGATCGCCGACATGCTGACGCAGCAACTTGGCCTTCCGGCCTATTATAGTGGAGACATGGCGATCTACGATGCGGACTACCTCGGCAGCGACTTCGCGCCGCCGGGCGAGATCCAATCGCTCGTCTTCACGGTGCAGCACCATCTTCAGTATTTGGAACAGTCCATAGAGCTGCTCAAACGGATCAAGGCGGCGTTTCCTGGGGCCAAGCGCTACGTGGCCCTGCACAGCAAGCCCAACGCCATAAGCTCAACCGTGGCTGCGCGGGCCGCCCAACTGGGCTTCGAAACGCTCCACCAGTACGGGGACATCGCCAAACTGGAGGCCTACAAGGCGATCGACCTGCATATCGGCTACCGCCTGCACGGCCACATCTGCTTCCTGCGCTACCGCAAGCCGTCGATCCTGATGGTGGAAGACGCGCGCAGCTTCGGCTTTGCCCAGACGCCGGGCACCGCGGTGGGCTGTTTCGACGCGTTCGACACCGGCATGGGGGAGCCGGATGCGGCGGCACCGGCCCGCGCCATGGACTTCCTGCAAGGCGAAATCGCCCAGGGCTTCCAGGGCTACAAGCCGCTGTTTGGCTTTGTGGATCAAACCTATAGGGAAATTGTCGAACCCTATTTCAGAAGTCTGGCCGCCCAGCTCTGAGCACGGCTTCCGCTACGCCCCGCGCTTGGTTTCTTCGATCAGCCAGTCGACCACCGCCTGCAGGGCTTCCTTTTTGTCCGCCCCGGCGGCCACGGCTTCCTCGTACACCCGCACCTGGGCATGGGCGCTGGTGCCGGTGGTGAGGATCTTCCGCGCGTGCGCCACCTCCGCGGTGCAGCCCAGGGCCGCGGCATCCTCCTCCGTCATCACCAGCAGCTCTTCCAGCAGATCGGCATAGGGCACCATGGCCACCTTGCCGAAATCGATCAGCCCCTGGTCGATGCCGTAGCGCATGGCGCGCCAGCGGTTCTCGTTGATCAGGAAGGTCTTGTAGCGGCGCCACAGCACGTTCATGCGCTTCAGGCGCCACAGCATGCGCAACAGGCTGACGAACAGGGCCGCCACCGCCACCGCATCGTCGATGCGCGTGCAGATATCGCAGATGCGCATTTCCAGCGTCGGGAAGCGGGCGCTGGGCCGCACATCCCACCACACCTTGGTGCCGTCCTCGATGACGCCGACATCGATCAGCGCGCGCAGGTGTTTTTCGTATTCGCCGTAGGAGAGGTAGGTCTCCGGCATGCCGGTGCGCGGCAGCTCGTCGAACACCGCCAGGCGGTAGCTCTTCAGGCTGCTGATGTCGCCCTGCCAGAAGGGCGAGGAGGTGGTGAGCGCCAGCAGGTGGGGCAGGAAGTAGCGCACCTGGTTCATCAGGTCGATGCGCAGCTCCGGGTCCTCCACGCCCACATGCACGTGCATGGCGCAGATCAGCAGGCGGCGCAGCGGCACGCCGAGATCCTGCTCCAGCTGCAGGTAGCGGTCGCGCTTGGTGGTCTTCTGCGGCTGCCAGTTGGCGAAGGGATGGGTGGAGGCGGCGATCACCGCGGCCCCGTTGGCGGCCGCGACTTCCGAAACGCAGCGGCGCAGCTCCGTCAATTCGGTGCGCAGCTCATGGATGGACGCGCAGACGGGCGTGCCCACCTCGATCTGGGCGCGCAGGAATTCCGGCGACACGCGGCTGCCCAGGCGCGCTTCGCACCCCTTCAGGATGTCCGGCGGCGGATCGGCCAGGAGGTCACGGCTGACCGGATCGACCAGCAGATACTCTTCCTCCATGCCGAGGCTGAGGTGAGGTGCACTCACGCAGCCTCCACGGGCAGGGCCCGGTACAGGCCGGGGTCGGCCAGAATCTCGCGCAAGGGGCCGGCCAGCCGGTCGGCCCAGGCATCGGCACCGTCATCGGTGGCGATCAGGTCCTGGCGGATCTCGATCAGCACGTTGGGCAGCCCCCGGGCCATGGCATGGGTCTCAACTGTATAGCCATGCCGCGTGCGACCGGAATAGGGTTGGTTGTCTCCCACGCAGATATTCGGATCCTGGGCCAGCTTCGCCATCAGCGGCAGCGGAATGCGCTCGTCGTCCGCCCACAGCACGCCGATGTGCCAGGGCCGCCGCACCCCCTTCATCTCGGTGGTGAAGCTGTGCATGGAGATGAAGGCGGGGGCGATGCCGGCGCGGGCAAACCCTTCCAGCCGCGCGTCGATGGCGGCGTGATAGGGGTGGAACAGCGCATCGGCGCGGGCGGCCGCCGCCTCGTCCGTCAGGCCCAGGTTGCCCGGCACCACCGCGCCATCGGAAATGGCGCAGATGGAGGTGGGGTCGTCGAGCGGCCGGTTGGGGTCCAGCAGCAGGCGCGAGTAGTGGTGGATCAGCGCCGGCGCATCGAGGATCGCGGCCAGCCGCCGGGTCACCCGGTCGATGCCGATGTCGTAGGCGATGTGACGGTCGAGCACGCCCGCCTCCAGGCCCAGCCGGCCGAGTGCGGCGGGAAAGCAGCGGCCGCCATGGTCGGCCACCAGCAGGGCCGGGCTTCGCCCTTCGGAATTGACGGTGGAGAAGAGCGGCGGGTCGGAGGGGCCGAGCAGCCCGCAGGTGTTGGTGGAGGGAACGGACGTGGCGATGGACATGGCCGAACTATAGCGCGCCCTCCGCCCGCTGCCATGGATTGCTGCACCGCTTCCAAAACATACCCTGTCCCCGGTCCTGCCGGTCCGCCGCGCCTGGTGGAAGAGCCCGCCGCCGGGCCGCCGCCAAGCTCCCCGGGTGCCCTGCCGATTTCCCCGGCGCGCTTCAATCTGATAGGTTAACGGGCGAGCCGCATTCACCCCACGATCAACCGAAACGGGTATTCCATGGTCCGCTCCTTCGGCCTCTGGCTGGTCCTCGCCGTCGTGGTCCTGGCTGGCACTCCGGCACCGGCCCCTGCCCAGCCCGCCGAGGAAATCCAGGCGGCCGGTGGCTATGCCGCCGGCGTGACGGAACTGATCCAGCGGACGGCAGGGTACGAGCAGCTTCTTGGGCGGCTCGATTCGCTGACCTACGATGTCGCCGAAGGGCTCACCGGCGGTGCGGCAGCCCGCAGCAGCGGCGACGACCTGATCGCCCGGCTCCGCGCCGAACTGGCCAGCATCGAGGCCGATACCGAAGCACTGCCGCCGGTGCCTGCCCTCACCGATCGCGGCCTCACCGCCCAGTTGGCCTCGCTGCGCCGGTTTGCCGTCGACGGCGTGGAGACCATCGCCCAGTCGCTCGACAGCAGCGTGGAGCTGTTCGAAGCGGCCATGGCCGGCGATCCCGACATCTTCTCAGAGCTGGAGATGCGCGGGTACGACCAGACCATCGAACAACTGCGCATCGAAAACGCCTATCTGGAGGAAGGCCGGGCGACCATCCCGGAAGGCGCGCCGGAACGGCTGCTGAACGGCATCGTCGTCAAGATCAACGAGGCCACGATCGAAGCGTTGCTGGCCATGCGGCCGATGCTCGCCGACCAGCCGATCGATGAGGCGGGCGTCGCGCGCACCCAGAGCCTGCTGAGCGAAGCCCGGCAGATGATCGCGATGGCGCGGGTAACCGTCATCCGCCTGACGGAACAGGTGGAACAGATGGCGCCACAAAGCGTCGCCGAAGCCAACAACCGGGATCTCGTGCTGCAGGTGCTGGACAGCTACGCCCAGTCCTTCGAGGTCGAGTCCGGGATGGTGGGACAGGTGGACACCATGCTGGCCGTCGCCCGGGGGGAGATCGGCGCCGAACAGCGCGAAGACCTGCTGTCCAGCCTGGCCGGCCTGATCGATCAGCGCCTCGGCCTGTCCGCCCAGCGCCAGCGGCTGGCCGAAGGCATCCAGTAGGCCCCTCAAGGTCCGTTCGGGGCGGGTGGCAGCACATGGCGGGCATGCGGTTGGCCCCATCTCGGTCCCGCTGACACGTTTGCCGGCAAGGCGCTAGATGCCGGCATGTTGCCCGCAGCCACCGCCACCAGCCACCGCACGGCCTTCCTCGTGTTGATCGCGGGGGCGCTGACGATTGCGCTGTCGCCGATCTTCGTGCGGCTGTCGGAAATCGGGCCGACCATGACCGCCTTCTGGCGGGTGTTCCTCGCCGCCATCCCGCTGTGGCTGCTGGCGGTCGCCGAAGGGCGGCGCAACCGTGCCGGCCGCCCCGTGCTGCCGCGCAGCCGCCGCGACGTGATCCTGGTGGCGCTGACCGGCTTCTTCTTCGCCGGCGACCTGGTGTTCTGGCACTGGGCCATCCAGTTCACCAGCGTCGCCAACTCCACCCTGTTCGCCAACTTCCAGCCGATCTTCGTCAGCCTCGGCGCCTGGGTGCTGTTCGGCGAACGGATGACCCGCGGCTTCTACCTGGGCGGTGCGCTGGCCCTGGTGGGTGCCGTGATCCTGCTGGGCGACAGCCTGTCGATCGGCGGCGACACCCTGTTCGGCGACGCGCTGGCCATCATCACCGCGGTGTTCTACGGCGCCTACATCCTGGCCATCACCCGCCTGCGCAACCGCTTCTCCACCTTCGCCACCATGGCGTGGACCAGCCTGATCACCGCTGCCTTCATCCTGCCGGTGGCCCTGGCGGCCGGCGAAAGCCTGTTTCCGGGCAGCCTGAACGGCTGGCTGGTGCTGCTGGGCCTGGCGCTGATCTCCCAGGCCGGCGGCCAGAGCCTGATCACATTCTCCCTCGCCCACCTGCCCGCGGCATTTTCGTCGGTCAGCCTACTGGTCCAACCGGTCGCGGCGGCCGTATTCGCATGGGTGCTGCTGACGGAACCTCTGGGACCGTTGCAGATCCTCGGGGGCATCGTCGTGCTGTGCGGCATCGCGCTGGCCCGGCGGGCGAGCCAGGTGCCGCCGCCGGCCGTGCCGGCACCACAGTAGGCGGAACCGCAGTCCGCGGAACCGCGCGAGCCGGTGCCGCGTACCCCCGTGGCGGCAGGCAGTGCCGGGCGGCCCGTCTTCGGGCCGTCCCCCGTGTCATCAAACCACCGTTTGCAGGACGCTGCGCGCCTGTGATTATGTTGGCGGCTAAACCGCTTCGATATCGAAAGGGTCGACCGTTTTGGACAGCCAAGTCGAGCCAACGGCCCGCTCACCCCTCCGTCGCCGCCCCCTGATCCGCAATCGCCAGACAAAGATCGTCGCGACCCTGGGGCCGGCCACGTCCACGCCGGAGCAGGTCGAGGCCATCTTCCTGGCCGGTGCGGACGTCTTTCGCCTCAACTTCAGCCACGGCAGCCAGCAGGACCATGCCGAGCGCATCCGCATCCTGCGCACGCTGGAGGCCACCTATCGCCGGCCCATCGCCGTGCTGGCCGACCTGCAAGGGCCCAAGCTGCGGCTGGGCAGCTTCCGCGACGGCCCGATCAGCCTGACCGAAGGCCAGTCGCTGCGGCTCGACACCAATCCCGAGCCCGGCGACAGCACCCGCGCGCCGGTGCCGCACCCCGAGGTGTTCGAGTCCATGGCGGTGGGCCACCACCTGCTGCTGGACGACGGCAAGGTGCGCTTGCGCGTGGAGCATTGCGGGCCGGACTATGCGGACACCGTGGTGCTGTCCGGCACCCGCCTGTCGGACCGCAAGGGCCTCAACGTGCCCGACGCCGTGCTCCACGTCTCGCCGCTCACCGCCAAGGACCGCGACGATCTGAACTTCGCCATCGAACATGGGGCGGACTGGGTCGCCCTGTCGTTCGTGCAGCAGCCGTCCGACGTGGCGGAGGCGCGCCGCCTGATCGCCGGCCGGGCCAGCCTGGTGGTGAAGATGGAAAAGCCCCAGGCGATCCATCATCTCGAAGAATTGATCGAGATGACCGACGCCATGATGGTGGCCCGCGGCGACCTCGGCGTGGAGATGCCGCCCGAAGAGGTGCCGACCCTGCAAAAGCGGATCGTGCGGGACTGCCGGCGCGCCGGCAAGCCGGTGATCGTGGCCACCCAGATGCTGGAAAGCATGATCACGGCACCGACGCCGACCCGCGCGGAAGCCTCCGACGTGGCGACTGCGGTGTTCGACGGCGCCGATGCGGTGATGCTGTCGGCAGAGACGGCGGCCGGCCAGTACCCGGTGGAAGCGGTGCGCATCATGAGCCGCATCGCCGAGCGGGTGGAAGGCGATCCCAATTACCGCACAATGGTTTCCGCCGGGCAGGAGGAGCCGGAGCACACGGCCGCCGATGCCATCACCGCGGCAGCCCGCCAGGTGGCCGAAACCATCCAGGCGGCCGCCATCGTCACCTACACCACCTCCGGCTCGACGACGCTGCGCGCCGCCCGCGAGCGACCGCCAGTGCCGATCATCTGCCTCACGGCCAAGCTGGCGACGGCACGCCGGCTGGCGCTGTGCTGGGGGGTGCGCACCATCCAGACGGCCGATATCAGTTCGTTCTCCGAGATGGTGGACAAGGCATGCAGTCTCGCCCATAGCGAGGGGCTGGTGGGTGAAAATCAACGCTTGGTGGTTACGGCCGGTGTTCCTTTCGGAACTCCCGGCAACACCAATGTCTTGCGCATCGCCTGGGTCGGCGGTTAAGAGAGGCCTCCCGTCAATGCCAGGCGCATGAAGCTGGGCCATGGTTTCGGTTACCGTTCGACAGAAAGATTTAACGACTCGGATCGTCCGGGCCTTCGACCTCGCTGTGGATCAGCATGATCTGGAGGTGGCGGAGTTGATCGCGCGGGCGTTGGAAATTCACGTTACCCGCGCGGCCTCCCAGGGCCTGGCGGACGTGGAGGACCTGCGCGAGCGGCTTTACGACGTGCGCACCCGGCTGCTCGACCTGCGGACGGAGGCGTGACCGGCGAGGCCGTGTCCGCTGCTTCCCCCGCCGATCCGCCGCTGCGCATCGGCATCGATTTCGGCGGCACCAAGATCGAAGGCATCGCGCTCGCCCCCGATGGCGTGGAACTGGCGCGCGAGCGCATCGCCACCCCGCGCGACGACTATGGCCAGTGCCTGGACGCCGTGGTGGCCATGGTGGCGCGGATCGAGGCGCCTTTCGCCAAACCCGGCTCGGCAAGCGTCGGCGTCGGCATTCCCGGCACCCCCTCCCCGCGCACCGGCCTGATCAAGAACGCCAACTCCACCTGGCTCAACGGCCGTCCGCTGGCCGCCGACCTGACGGCCCGCCTGGGCCGGCCCGTGCGCCTGGCCAACGATGCCAACTGCCTGGCGGTTTCCGAAGCCACCGACGGGGCCGGGGCCGGCGCGCACACCGTGTTCGCCGCCATCCTCGGCACCGGCGTCGGCGCCGGCATCGCCGTGGCGGGCCGCGCGGTGACCGGGCGCACCGCCCTGGTGTGCGAGTGGGGCCATATGCCGCTGCCCTGGATGACCGCCGAGGAATACCCCGGCAGCCCGTGCTATTGCGGGCGCCGCGGCTGTGTGGAGACCTGGTGCAGCGGCCCCGGCATTTCCGCCGACCACGCCCGCGCCGGCGGCGGCACCCTGACGGTGCAGGCGATCGCCGATGGGGCGGCGGCGGGCGACAGCGCCTGCCGGGCCACCCTCGCGCGCTTCCACGATCGCCTGGCCCGCGCCCTGGGCATCGTTATTTCCCTGGTGGATCCCGATGTGATCGTGCTGGGCGGCGGCGTTTCCAACCTGGCCGGCCTGCCGGAGATCCTGGCCGAACGGCTGCCGGCCCAGGTGTTCGGCGGCGAAGCCGATACGCCGGTGCGGCGCGCACGCCATGGCGACAGTAGCGGCGTGCGCGGTGCTGCCTGGCTGTGGCCGGCGGCCTCCGCCTGAGCCTGCTTTCTGCACCGCATATTTTAGCTTCGGTACCGAACTTTTCTACCCAAACGATTGGCGGCAGCCCCGTCCGCCCCGTGCAATTTGCCGATTTTTCAGCGACTTGCCCGCTCCAGCCAGGCGGCTGAATGGGTGGCGGGACCGACCCGGCCGGGACGTCCTCGACGCGGCACGCATTTACGTACCCGAAACCATTTTCGGTGACCTTATTGAAGACGGACAGGTTCGGCACCGGCCGTTCGCCGTCCAGTTGGCGCGCCAATGCCACAGGAGAGTCACGGCATGGATGGGCGGGGCATATCATCCCCAGCGGATATCCTCGCGCCAGCCAAGGGCGCCCCGCGGACGACCGCGGAAGATCTGGCGCGCCAGACCCGCGTGGTGGAACGGACCCGCCTGCCGGTCGACGCCTTCGACCTCACCAACACCCCCATGGTGATCCTCAACGAGGATCGCCAGATCGTGCATGCCAACGCCTCGTTCCTGGCCATCTCGGGATACGACAGCGTGGAGCATGTGCGCGGCAAACGGCCGGGCGAAGCCATCGA